>NZ_JAINWD010000014.1:0-134489 GCF_021021315.1 Halomonas sp. IOP_14
ACTCATAGAGGTCTCTCCGAATGACGATAAATGACAAAAATCCCCGCTACCCTGAAGGGCCTGGGGCGGCGGCGTGGCACTACACCACGCGCCAACATTCAGCCGGTGATTAAACGCCGGATAGGGGTTTTAGCTCTACATTCAACAAGCTACGTAACTATTGATGTAGTAAAGCTACACAATTCTCTTAGAAGTTAGCCTTTTGTATAGGCGAAGATACCTCAAAGTCGCCACGCTGCCAATTCCGTCGCAGCGGAAAAGCCTATCGAAAACAAACTATTGCACTGCAACATAAGCAATTCATAGAGCATTTGCCATTGCGACCAAATAGTCATCCGATGTAATTAAACTACCGTTTTATTGCGTTATTAGTGAAATACTTAGCACACGGGGGAAAACGTAATCGAACCGCTAACGCTCAACACGCGATGTCAGCAGTTGCTGGAAATACGCCCAATCAAACGCCGGACCAGGATCCGTTTTGCGCAGCGGCGCCACATGGGCATGGCTGGTAATACGACTGCTATCTAGCTGAGGGTTGCGCGCCATTAGCCACACCACTGCTTCCACCAGAGTGTCATACTGTGCTTTGCGATAGGGGGTAACGTCATCCCCTTCAAGTTCAATCCCCACCGAGAAATCGTTGAGCGCCTTTCGCCAGCTTAGCTGGCGAGCATCCCACCAGTTGGAGCGCCCAGCATGCCAAGCACGCTGATCTGTATCAACAAACTGCACGCACTCACCATCGCGACGGATAAGCAGGTGTGCGGAGACTCTTAAGTGGGCAATTTCGGCGAAAAATGGATGTTCGTCTACCGCCAATTGATTGGTAAATAGCGCTTCAATAGCATTACCACTAAACTGACCAGGCGGAAGACTGATCGCATGAATCACTAGCAACGACACCTCACCGGTGGGCCGAGGGTCACAGTTCGGTGAAACGACTTTACGCGCGCTTTCCCACCACCCGTCAAGGGGTTGTTTATTTTCCACTGGCAAGGGCTCCTTTACGTTAGCGCTTTCTTTCTCTGTTCTCTTTCACCTTCACCGCTGTTTTTCACTACAATGCACGTCATCGAAGACGACGTTCAGGGAATTCACGGCCATGCATTATCAATCCGCTCTTGCTGAAGAAATCCGCGCCAGCGCCGCCCGCTTGCTGTCAGAAGACGTTGGCCCAGGTGATATTACCGCGCAATTGATCCCTGAACACCAGTGGGCCTGCGCCGACGTAATTACCCGTGAAACCGCAGTGCTGTGTGGCGCACCCTGGGTAGATGAGCTGTTTCGCCGCCTGGATAGTCGGGTAAGCCTGACCTGGCACGCCGCTGACGGCGATAAGCTAGAGGCTGAACAGTGTTTCTTAACCCTGGAGGGCCCCGCCCGTGTCCTGCTTACCGGCGAGCGGGCGGCGCTTAACGTATTGCAAACGCTGTCTGCCACCGCCACCGCCACCCGCGCATATGTCGACCTGATTGAAGACACCGGCGTTCGCCTGCTTGATACGCGTAAAACGCTGCCCGGCATGCGCTTGGCGCAGAAATATGCGGTCACCTGCGGCGGCGGCCACAACCACCGCATTGGCCTATGGGACGCGTTTTTGATCAAAGAGAACCATATTGCCGCCTGTGGAGGCATTCAAGCGGCGGTTGCGCAAGCGCGCAAGTTAGCCAACGACCTGCCCGTGGAAGTCGAGGTAGAAACCTTTGAAGAGCTGGATCAGGCATTGGCCGCGGGTGCTGATATTGTCATGCTCGACAATTTCGCCATCGAAGACCTGCACGTTGCCGTGGAAATTAACGGCGGCCGAGCCACCCTGGAAGCTTCAGGCAATGTGGATGCTGCCACCCTGCGGGCAATTGCCGATACCGGTGTTGACTGTATATCGAGCGGCGCACTGACCAAGGACATCGCCTCGATCGATCTTTCCATGCGCATTACCCGCAGCTATAGCGTTTGATGATTAGGTTTCGACAGCATTAAGCGATTTGGAAAGTTTATAACGCAGCAGTCGCTCCCCGCTTCGCTCGACCCACTCCTCGCCGTGGTTTTTCCAACCACGGCGCAGCAGGCGCTCATAGAGCATTGAACTCGCCTCTATCTCGATTTGCCCCTTTCCCTGCTCAAGCAGCAGCCGTTCGGCATGTACCAGCAGCGTGGTACCGATACCGCGACCGGCTAATGAGGGCCATACGTAGAGTGTTTCAACCCGCCCAGCGACTAAATCCAACTCCAGGAACCCCACGCAGCGACCATCACAGGTAGCCACTAAGGTTGTGTAGAGCGCTTGGCGCACTCCCCATGCACTGCCTTCGCGGGGCAACGCATTGGCCCACGCACGCCGCTCATCCAGCGTGTAATGCGTGGCCGCTCCCTGCATAACAGCGTGATAAAACACTTCCGCTTGGTCGGCGGCATCCCGTGCTAGCGCCGCGCGATAGGTTATTCGCGTACTGGTTGGCGCTTGCTGCTCCTCGGTATTGGTCATGCGTCACCTCTGAGCTGTTCAGCTATCATTTGATCAAGACACATTCGATCACGCCCCATTTGGTCACGCTTAAGCCATTGGCCTGCTTTATACTACTTGGATCAATTCTACGCGAATCAACCCCAGCAGAAGGCAGTGTGATGGACGATGCCCCTAACAGCGAGCACTTTACGCTGACGCCCATTGGTCATGTGGTTAGCGACTACCCCGATAAATTCGGTATTCCCCGCCAGCCGGGGCTCGCCCCTGCGGCCGATGCCCGGCTTGTACTCACTGCGCCCTACAACGATCCACTCGCGGTGCGCGGTTTGGAAGACTTCAGCCACCTGTGGCTGAGCTTTATTTTTCATCAAAGCCCCGAGCGCTGGTCGCCGCTGGTAAGGCCGCCGCGCCTGGGGGGCAATAAAAAGGTGGGGGTTTTTGCCAGTCGCAGCACCCACCGCCCTAACCGCCTGGGGCTCTCACTGGTGAGATTAGTCGGTATCGACACCCAGCACGGCGTTACGCTGCAGCTCCAGGGCTGCGATTTAGTCAGCGGCACCCCAGTGATTGATATCAAACCCTACCTGCCCTGGGCCGAATCCGAGCCTAACGCACAGGCCGGTTTCGCCCCTGAAACACCGCCACTCATGGACGTCACCTTTCATCCAGCGGCACTGGATACGCTTGCTCAGCGCCACGACAGCGCCACACTGCTGGCATTAATTGAGCAGGTACTCAGCCAAGACCCCAGGCCCGCCTATAAGCAAAAGGACAGGGATTCTGAGCGTCTTTACGGCGTACGCCTGCGCGACGTGGACGTTAAGTTTTGCCCTCGCCAAAATGGCGAAGCCACCACCTTAGAGGTGATGGCTATCGAACCTTACGCCGGGCAATAAATCTGACGTGCCGGCTTAAGCAGGAAAGGTAATGCCCAAACGGCGGCCAACTTCCTCATACGCTTCAATCACACCGCCCAACCCCTGACGGAAGCGGTCTTTATCGAGCTTCTCACGGGTGTTGGCGTCCCAAAGACGGCAACCATCCGGAGAGAACTCATCCCCCAGCACCACCTCGCCTTTGAATACACCAAACTCAAGTTTGTAATCCACCAGTAGCATATCGCCCTCAGCAAACAGCGCTTTGAGGATATGGTTAACCTTGAAGGTCAGCACCTTCATCTTGGCTAACTGCTCAGGCGTTGCCCAACCGAAAGTCTCCGCCAGCGACTCATTGATCATCGGGTCGCCCTTCTCGTCGTTCTTCAGAAACAACTCGAAGGTGGGTGGCGTCAGTGCAATTCCCTCTTCAACGCCGAGACGTTTTACCAACCCACCCGCGGCGATATTGCGCACCACACACTCCACCGGGATCATCTGCATCTTTTTGACCAGACTCTCGGTGTTGGAGAGCTGTTTTTCAAAGTGGGTGGGGATGCCCGCTTCCTGCAGCCGCTCCATAATGAAAGCGTTAAAGATGTTATTGACCACTCCCTTGCGGGCCAGCGACTCGACTTTTTTGCCATCGAAGGCGCTGGTGTCATCACGAAAATTGAGCACCAACAAATCCGGATCGTCGGTGGTGTACACAGATTTCGCCTTACCGGCGTAGAGTTCTTGGCGCTTTTCCATGGGGGCTCCGTAAGGGGTCAAGGATCAACAAATTAACGTAAATAGCCGGAGACACGCTCAAGCAGCTCGCGCTGATCATCGGCGCTGAATGCCCGCTCGCTGGCATTGATGGCACGCAGAATCGTCTGGTCGCCGTTAGGCTGCAGGGCAAGACGAATCTGCTGGGACATTTTGCGCACATCCGGGCTGAAGACGATTTGCAACGGGTTGCGGTTGCGCTCGGTTTCAGTCATGTACTCAACCATAAACTCATGACTGGCAGGGTCGACGGCCAGCAAATCACGCTGACCTTCCTGAGCAAAATCCAGCTCAAGATAGTGGTTCAACTCTGCCCATACCCGATCGACCGGCTGCGGGATCACCACTTCCCACTCGTCGTCCTGCTGGCGGATTTGCAGCGTTTGCTCACCGGTGAGGCGCTGAGCGGTCCAGGAAGAAGAGACACTGGCAGATGCACTGCGCGCGCTTAAATGGCTCTCTAACGCATCGAGGCAGCTCGCCATGGTTTGCCCGCCGCGTTCGCAGCGAACTTCGCTACTGCCTGCGCGTAGTGCACTTTGCAGGCGAATTTCCGCCTGGGGCGTGACGATAACGCCCTGAGAAGCACTGCTCTGCTGCACCTCCAACTGACGACTACGTACAAACTCTTCCAACTGCGGCCAGACCGTACCGGTGTCGGCGGCCACTACTAGCCAGGTTTGATCGCCCACTTCGCGACGCTCGACATACTCAGGTTCCATCCCACTGCCAATCGCCAATGACTGTGGCGGGCGAATCTCTGCTGCTTCGTCAAGCCGTGCACCTTGGGTGGCGGCTTGAGGAACCGGCAGCGCATCGCGATAGCGCTGGGTGTTGCGGGTCTCTGGCAGCACCAAAGGCGGCGCCGGAGCGGCCTCGGTGTAGTCCAAATTACGGTCGTGGTAAAAACCATCCCGCGCACAACCAGAAAGCGCGACAGCCGCTGCGAGTGCCAGCGGAACCCATTTAAGCGCACGTATTTCAAGCACAGAGCTCATCAAGCCACCTTAAGTCAACAATTCGGGTACCCAGCTCAACGGTAAGCGAGCTGGGTAGCAAAGGGTATTGCGTCGGACTACTCCTCTACGACACCCGCCAACTGCAGCGCTTCGCTCACCGTGGCGTGGTACTTTTCCGACAGCCAGGTTAGCGGTAAGCGAATACCCGCATCCGCGTACCCCATACGGTTCAGCGCCCACTTCACTGGAATAGGGTTCGACTCTATACCCAGGTTGGTATGCAGCGGCATCAAAAGCGTATTAATCTGATGCGCCTTATCGGAGTCGCCGGCCACCGCTGCCGAGCAAAGCTCATGCATCGCCCGGGGGGCAACGTTGGCGGTGACGGAGATATCCCCATGGCCACCCATCAACATAAAGTCGCAGGCGGTCGCATCATCACCGGAGTAGAGCATAAAACCACTGCCCTTCAGGCGAGTGATTAGATCTTCCGCACGCTCCAGGTTCCCCGTGGCGTCTTTTAAACCGATAATATTATCGACTTCGGCCAGGCGTAACACGGTCTCGTTGTAGATATCCGAGCAGGTGCGACCAGGCACATTGTAAAGAATAACCGGCAGGTCGCTGGCCTCGGCTGTGGCCTTGAAGTGCTGAAACAGGCCTTCCTGAGTAGGCTTGTTGTAGTAGGGAGCCACCGTCAGACAGTAATCTGCACCCACCTCTTTCGCGTAGCGGGTCAACTCCACTGCTTCGGTGGTGTTGTTCGAGCCGGTACCGGCTATGACCGGTATACGGCCATTGACCTCTTCCACCACGCTACGAATCACGTCAAAGTGCTCCGCAAACGACATGGTAGTCGGTTCGCCCGTGGTGCCAGCGGCGACAATGGCATCGGTGCCATTTTCGAGATGGAAGTTCACCAGACGACGAAGCGCCTCCCAGTCGATGTCGCCATTGACCTTCATAGGCGTCGCCAGGGCGACGATGCTGCCTGTGATCATCCGTTTATTCCTCACCAGCCAAATTGTGATATCAACTATCTGTGTTTTTGAATACGAGAGTTTTTTTCAAAACCGAGCGCGATCACGCTATTTTGCATCAAGCGCCGACACCGCACAGAGGCCAAATGGTACTCAGGCGATTCGAGCCTGTACAGCGTAAAGCGGTGTGAGTTTGTCGTCACCCTGTTTTGAGCTTTGACAACGGCCGCTGGCTTACGTGTAATCACGCGTAACAAGCAATATTAACACCCACCCTTAAAAGGATGCCTTATGCCTGTTGAAATTGGTCAACCCGTTGCTGACTTCTCCGCCACTGCCACGGGTGATACCACCGTGACACTGTCGGAAATGCGTGGCAAACAAGTGGTCATATACTTTTATCCCAAAGCCAGTACACCTGGCTGCACCACCGAGGGCGGTGACTTCCGTGACCGCAAACCCGCCTTCGATGCCGCTAATACGGTCATTCTTGGTGTTTCTCGAGATGGCTTGCGCGCCCAGGAGAATTTTAAGGCCAAACAGGATTTTAATTTCGACCTTATTTCAGATAAGGACGAAAACATCTGCACGCTATTTGATGTTATCAAGCTCAAGAAAATGTACGGCAAGGAGCACCTGGGCATCGAACGCAGCACCTTCCTGATTGATAAGGAGGGCAAGCTAGCCAACGAATGGCGCGGCGTTAAAGTACCTGGCCACGCGGAAGAAGTACTTGCTGCGGCTGAAAAGCTGAACGCTTCCAACTAACTCAACCAGAGCTCTATCTCAACCAGGGCTCTATTTCAGTTCAGCCCACTGCCCATAGTGATCTCTTGCGCGGGCAGTGGGTGAGCGCTATTCGGCTTCCTGGCTAGCTGTGGCTGGTATACTCCGACGCTCCTCCCGCTCATGCATGCTACGTGGCCAGGCGTAAATCAATGCCTTGAGCAGTGTTGCCAAGGGAATCGCAAAGAAGATCCCCCAGAAGCCCCAAATCCCACCGAAGAACAGTACCGCCACAATAATCGAAACCGGATGAATATTATTGGTCTCAGAGAACAATACCGGTGCCAATACGTTGCCATCCAGGGCTTGAATCACGCCATAAGCCACCAGCACATAGACAAAATCTTCACTAAGACCAAAATAGAACCCCGCTACCGCGGCGACCGGTAGTGTAGCCACCGCAGCACCGATATAAGGCACTAACACCGAAAGGCCGACCAACACCGCTAGCAGCGCTGTATACGGTAAGCCAAAGAACGCAAAGGTAAAGAACGCCACGGTGCCAACGATGATGATTTCAATAAATTTGCCGCGGATATAGTTGGCAATCTGATCGTCCATTTCGCGCCAAATACGCGATAGCAGCGTACGCTTTTGGGGCAGCAGCGAAAGAATAAAACCGACCAACACGTCGCGATCCTTGAGCATAAAGAACACCAGGATCGGCACCAGTACTAGGTAGATAATCAGCGACATAATATTGCCGAGCGAAGCCAGCGAAAGCGTTAAGGCGCGCTGGCCTAGCTGGCTAATCTCGCGGCTCGCCACGCCTATCCAGCTTTGCATCTGATCCGGCGTAATAATATTCGGATAGCGCGCCTGCAGTTCATCCAACCAGCCCTGGCCACTGGCGAACATCCGCGGTGTCTCTTGCACCAGCCCCACTAGCTGATTCCAGATCAACGGCATCAGAATAAACGCCAGGGTGAGCAGCACGCTGATAAAGGCCAAAAAGACCAGAATGACCGCTAGTAGGTGCGGTACCCCTCGCCGGGTAAACGCACTCACTACACCTTGCAAAAGAAACGCAATCACCAGTGCAGTAAAAAACGGCGCCAGCATGCGTCCAAACCAGATAATCGCGGCAAAGCCCGCCACCAGTACTATCAGCAGGATCAGCGCCTCCTCATCCGAGAAATAGCGTTCAACCCAGCTTTTTAAAATCGTGCGCAGGGTCATGAGTGCGCATCCCCAGCTTTTCTAATCCAATAAACATACACCTCGTCGCGCTGCTCACGACCTTCCAGCGTATGTGCACTTTGGTCGGTAAACGACGCCATATCACGCCACGAACCCGCATCGGTGGAACGCACTTCCAGTAACTGACCAGCCGCCAAACCTGCCAAGGCCTGCTTAGCCTTCAGCAAAGGCAGCGGGCAATGCAGCCCGCAAGCGTCAAGCACCGTGTCGGGTTGAAAGCCCTCGGATTGCTCAGACATATACACTCCCTCAAAATGACCTGCATACTCACGGCATTGTTACATAAACTATCTTTTTAGCGATTGATTTCACTAGGCAGTCGATTTAACGGCACTTCCCTGTGTTTATCAATGTCACACTCTTCACCAATGCCATACCCTGACCACTGTACTTATTCATTATTTATGAGGATGCCATGCCAACCCTTCGTATCGCTTACCCAGGCTGGATATGTGCGTTTGCTTGTGCCTGTGGCAGCCTACTGTTTAGCCCACCAAGCATTGCCTCCAGCGATTACGGCTTGCCGAGCTTAGGGGCGGCGTCTACCTCTGTCAGCAACGAAGAGTACCGCTTGGGCCGCGCCTGGTTGCGCCAGTTTCGTGCCCAAGCCCCCCAGTGGCAAGACCCCATAACCAATGATTATTTGCAAAGCCTGATTGCCCGGCTGGCCCCGCATAGTGATATTAACGGTCTGCGCACGATCACCGTCATGGTCGATAACGCTTCATTGAACGCCTTTGCCGTCCCTGGCGGCGTAGTAGGGATCAATTCAGGACTTTTCGCGTTTGCCGAAGATGAAGGCGCTTTTGTCTCGGTGCTAGCTCACGAACTGGGCCACCTCTCTCAACGCCACTATGCCCGAGGCAGTGCCCGCGCGGCTCAGACCCAACTGCCCGCCATGGCAGCCATGCTGGCGGGTATGCTGATTGCCGCCAGTGGCGGCGGCGACGCTGGAATGGCGGCCGCCATGGGCTCACAGGCGGCGCTGATCCAGGATCAGCTCAGCTACTCACGGCTGTTTGAGCAGGAAGCCGACAATATCGGTCTTCAGGCCATGGCCGATGCGGGCTATGACCCCGAGGCAATGGTGCGCATGTTCTCGGCCATGCAGCGTATGGCGCGCCTTCAGGGCGATACACCCCCCGAGTTCCTGCTGACCCACCCGGTCACCGACAATCGTTTAAGCGCCGCACAAGCCCGCGCTGCCCAGCTCAATGTTGCCGATGCATATACCAGCGACACCCTCTACGACATGATGCGCGCCCGGGCGCTGCTAAGCATTTACACTAATACGCCGCAGCAAGCTGCTTCGCGCCTTGCTCAGGAAGGCGCCGAACAAGCCGCTCAGGACTACTTAGCGGCACTGATCGATGCTCGCAACGGCCAAACCGATAGCGCCCTGGAGCAACTGGATAGGCTTGCCAACGAGCATCCCGACTTTGCCATGCTGCCCGCCTCTTCGGCTAGCGTCGCCCTGGAAGCTGGCCGCTACGATCAGGCCATTCAGCGCAGTCAGCAATTGCTACGTTTTATGCCCAACTACCTACCTGCCCAACTGATCTTGGCCGAAGCACAGCTGCAGCGCGACCCGCAGGCGGCCTATGACCTGCTGCGCGACATCACTTCCCAAAACCTGGAAAACCCGCAGGTCTTTAACCTGCTGGCCGAAGCCGCCGGGCGCAGTGGGCATGATAGCTGGGGGCACTTAGCCCGCGCAGAGTATCTTCAACTGACCGGCCGCGTCGATCGCGGCATTCGCCAACTTTCTATCGCTCGGGATGCTGCTGAGCGGGAAAATGATCAGCAGGCGCTGGCAAGAATCGAGCAGCGCCGCGAGGACTTCATTGAGTATCGCGAAGCGCTGGATGATTTTAACTAAACCTGTGTCATTGCAAGGAGCGCAGCGACGCGGCAATCTCAACCTGCGGTGGCAGTCACCCCGAGATTGCTTCACTTCGTTCGCAATGACACACCACATGTCATTGCTAGGAGCGCAGCGACGCGGCAATCTCAGCCAGCGGTGGCAGTACCCCCGAGATTGCTTCACTTCGTTCGCAATGACACCCCACATGTCATTGCGAGGAGCGCAGCGACGCGGCAATCTTAACCAGCGGTGGCAGTCACCCCGAGATTGCTTCACTTTGTTCGCAATGACATTCGGTTAATCTTTTCTCGCTAAGCATTGAAGTTAAGCATGCGCTCAAGGGGCTTTAAAGCCTGCAGACGCAGCGCTTCATCCACCTGAATTTCTCCACTTCCCTCACGCAACGCACCGGCTAGATTATCCAGCGCGTTCATGGCCATCCAGGGGCAGTGTGCACAGCTACGACAAGTGGCGCCGTTGCCTGCCGTCGGCGCTTCAAACAGCGTTTTATCCGGCACTGCCTGCTGCATCTTGAAGAAGATGCCACGATCAGTTGCCACGATCAGCTTATCGTTGGGCAGCTCTTTCGCGGCCTTGATCAACTGCGAGGTGGAGCCTGCCACGTCCGCCAGCTTCACTACTGGCTCAGGCGATTCGGGATGCACCAGTACTGCGGCATCTGGATAGATGCGCTTCAGATCTTCAACGCCCTTGGCCTTAAACTCTTCATGAACGATACAGGCGCCGTCCCACATCAGCATATCGGCGCCGGTTTTGTTCTGGATATAGCCGCCCAAATGCTTATCGGGCGCCCAGAGAATTTTCTCGCCTTTGGCCTGCAGGTGCTCAATCACCTCGACTGCAATCGACGAAGTCACCACCCAGTCTGCCCGCGCCTTAACGGCTGCAGAGGTGTTGGCATACACCACTACGGTGCGGTCAGGATGGGCATCACAGAAGGCGCTGAACTCATCGGCGGGGCAGCCAATATCCAGCGAGCAGGTGGCTTCCAAGGTGGGCATCAGCACGCGTTTTTCAGGCGAAAGGATCTTGGCGGTTTCGCCCATAAAGCGGACACCGGCGACGACCAGCGTGGTGGCTTCGTGGCGAGCACCAAAGCGTGCCATCTCCAGCGAGTCAGCGACACAGCCACCGGTCTCTTCCGCCAGTTGCTGAATGGCATCATCGGTGTAGTAGTGTGCGACCAAAACGGCGTTATGGGCCTTCAACAGTCGTTTGATCTCTTCAACCCGTGCCTGATCTTCCGCCGGAATGCGGGTCGGGCAGTAGGCTGTGGGTAGCGGGGCCTCAAGCTTCGCTTGAGTAGTCATAATAGTCATTGTGTCTACCACTGTGACGAACAGGGAATCCCCCTGTTAAACACTGGGCTACGGCGCAGTGCGTCTTGCACATGCACCGCTCGTTGGAGCGATGAGCCGCTGCGTCTCTCGCGATGGCCATCGCTTAAAATCTATTCTAGACAGATTTATTCTAAACCATTTTGGCGGGAAATAGCGTTTGACTGCAAACAGATTGTCACACATAGCAAAACGCCCCTGGCAGCTAAACTGCCAGGGGCGTTGAATTTGGTGGGTCGTGCAGGATTCGAACCTGCGACCAATTGATTAAAAGTCAACTGCTCTACCAACTGAGCTAACGACCCAAACTTGCTGTGCTGATCACTTTCCAGCGTTACTACACATACTGTTACTACACATACTTTAAACGTTCACCACTGCATTCAAACTGACTTTATTCAAACTGATCAGTCGTTTGAATGGTGGGTCGTGCAGGATTCGAACCTGCGACCAATTGATTAAAAGTCAACTGCTCTACCAACTGAGCTAACGACCCGCCTGAACGGATGCATATCCTACGCTTACACCTTATTGATAGCAAGCGTTTTTTCGCTTTCACTCTACAATAATGAACCATTTGCGTGCCCGCTGGCGTCACTCAATGCTGACAGGCACGCTTATCAGCCTAACCGCTAACGACTGAGCACCAAGCGGTTCAACGGGCTCTGCAAGCCGCGCTTAGCGAGCCTTGCTTTTCGGTTTGCGCAGTGCCTGTACCGGCTTACGCTTGTGCTTATCGCGGTTCCAGCGATTCTTCTCATCCGGTGTCAACGCGGGCACTTTACGTGTTTCCAAGTTAGCCAGCGTGGCTAAGTCATCCACCTCATCCTGGGTAAGTTCGACCCATTCGCCGGCTTTCGCCCGCTTATCGAGGAAGATATTGCCGTAGCGCACGCGTTTAAGACGACTAACCGTCAGCGCCTGGGATTCCCAAAGACGACGCACTTCACGGTTGCGCCCTTCGAGAATCACCACGTGGAACCAGGTGTTGATGCCTTCGCCACCAAACTCCTGAACATCGGTAAAGCGCGCCGGGCCATCTTCAAGCATGACCCCATCGACCATGGCCAGGATATGCTCGCGCTTCACTTCACCCATCACGCGAACCGCGTACTCGCGCTCCACCTGGGTAGAGGGGTGCATCAAACGGTTGGCCAGCTCACCGTCGGTAGTGAACAGCAGCAAACCACTGGTGTTGATATCCAGGCGACCGATCGCAATCCAACGTTCGCCTTTCAGGCGCGGCAAGCGGTCAAACACCGTGCGGCGACCTTCTGGATCCTTACGGGTGCATAGCTCGCCTTCCGGCTTGTTATACATAATCACCCGGCGTGGCACTTCTTCTTCTGGGCGCAATGCCACCGGACGGTCATCAAAACTGACTTTATCCCGCGCTTCAACGCGGTCGCCCAGCTTAGCCACCTGGCTATTCACTTTAACACGGCCGGCGGAAATCGCCGTTTCCATCTCACGACGCGAGCCAAGGCCTGCACGGGCCAAGACTTTTTGCAGCTTTTCGCTGGTGGGGGGCGTGGTGTTATTACTCTGACTCATGGTCGTCTGACCTCACATCGGTAGTCTCCGTGCTTTCGCGCTCATCTTGTTGGCGCTTGGCACGTGCCGCGAGCCGAGCCTGTAGGTCGGCAAAACTCAGCGGCTGGGTTAACGCCGTCTCGGCGTGCGTGTCGGCTATCTCAGCCGAGGTTATCTGTTCTTTCTGAGGTGGCGCATCCTGCACCGTTTTGATCGTTTCGTCCAGTGCTTCATGGTCTGTACCGGGGCCATTTTCTTCCTGAATGTCAGTATCCATCGTCATCCCCGGTTCTTCAGATATCTCGTTTTCATCCCAGCTTGCCAGGGTGTGCATGGGCGGCAATGCATCGAGGGTTTTTAACCCAAAATCGTCTAAAAAGCTGCGTGTGGTGGCGTATACCGCTGGTCGGCCAGGCACATCACGATGACCGACCACCCGAATCCAGCCGCGCTCAGCCAAGGTGCGCATAATGGAACTACTCACGCTGACACCGCGCACTTCCTCAATGTCCCCACGAGTAACCGGCTGCCGATAGGCAATTAATGCCAGTGTCTCCAGCAGCGCCCGCGAGTAGCGCTGGGGGCGTTCATCCCATAACCGCGACACCCACTGGGAAAGCCGCGGACGAATGCGCAGTTGGTAGCCTGAGACCGTTTCCAGGAGCTCCAGTGCACCGCCAGAATGTCGCTGCTGCAAACGTTCCAGGACGTCACGAAGCTCTTTGCGCGGGGGGCATTCGCCCTCAAGAAAGAGTGTCTCCAACCGCTCAAGGGGCAAGGGTTCGCCAGCGGCCAGCAGTGCGGCTTCAACAATATCATCTAAAACAATGTCATCTAACGCGGTGACGGTGTTACTCATGGCGTCTCCTCGTCAGGTTCAAAAGCGGACTCGCCATAGGCATCATCTTCTATCTCGCCCTCATCAAAAGCGCTCTCCTCGCCGTCAGCAAGGGCAGCGCGTCGCGCGCGCACGTGAATTGGCGACAGCGGCGCATTTTGGACAATTTCAATCATGGCTTCTTTGGCCAGCTCAAGAATCGCCATAAACGTGACCACCACGCCTGCGCGCCCCTCCTCTAAAGTAAATAGCGCTTCAAAGGGGGTATAGCGCTGATGGGCGTCGTCGTAACTTAGCTGCTCCATGATCTTGAGCATGCGCTCGCGGGTAGAGAGAACCTCGCGGCTGATCTGGTGGGCCTGCACCAGCTCGGCACGCTTGAGGATATCGGAGAGCGCGCTGAGCAATTCATCCAATTCCACCTCGGGGTGAATCACACGGGATTCCAGTGGCGGTAAGCCCGCCTGCACGCTGAACCAGTCACGTCCCATACGCGGTAATGTGTCCAGCGTCTCTGCTGCCTCTTTAAGGCGTTCGTACTCTTGCAGACGGCGGATAAGCTCAGCGCGGGGATCCTCCTCGTCATCGCCCTCAGCCTTCGGCGGGCGGGGCAACAAGGTGCGCGACTTGATCTCAGCCAGCATAGCGGCCATCAACAGGTATTCCCCCGCCAGCTCGATCTCCATGGCCTTCATCAGCTCCACGTACTCGATGTACTGGTGGGTGATGGTCGCCACGTTGATGGTCAGAATATCCAGGTTTTGGCGGCGAATCAGATAGAGCAGCAGATCCAGCGGGCCTTCAAAGGCCTCTAAAAAGACACGCAGTGCTTCCGGGGGAATATACAAATCCTCCGGCATTTGCGTAATCGGCTCATTAAACAGACGCCCAAGCGAAGCTGCCACTGGCTCGGTGGGTTCGGAATCAGGGCTTGCTAAATCAACAGTAACGCTTGGCGTCTCGCTCACGCGGGTCGGCTCTCTTGGAAAATGGAAATCGGCACAAGCGAACAGTTTAGCAAAGTCGTCAGCATTCGCGTTGCTCTATTAGAGAGTAAGCACAAGCGTACTACCCCGCCTCCACCGCTTTGCGGTAGCGGCCAGTATAGTCAAACAGCTTGTCACGGATTTGGAAATGGCGCCCCACTTTGCGGCCTACGACAAAATCCGGGTGGCGTAGGCGGCGCTGTTCGGCGACGACTTCCTCGGCGCTTAGCGGCTGCCATTTACCTCCCGGTGCGCGCAGATGGTAGCGCAGAAAGGCAGCATAGAAGGCGCGCCGCTGAGCGGGGGTTTCCAGCGCGTACCACTCGGCAAGATGGGTGCCATCTTCGTCATGATAGGTGACTTTTAAGCGCGGCAGGCCACGGCCGTTGGTGGTCGCTTCCAGCTGCATACCGCTTACCCGCAGTACCTTGGCGTCTTTAAGCTTTAGGGCATCTTTGAGTTTATCATCCGCGTCCACCAACAGTTTGTCACAGCCGTGACAGCGGCGGGCGGCAATATCATTCTCGGCGCCGCACTCCTCGCAAACTTTAAAACGGAACCGAAACTCACATTGCTTTTTATAGGCGCCCGAAGCCGCGCCGCGCTGGCCGTTAGCTACGCTGGAAGTCCAATCAGGGTCTTCGACCAGCCCCTGACAACGACGGCCAAAGTGCTCTATCACTAGCTCGCCATCACGCTTCCCCCAATACACATTGGCATGACCACAGGCGGGGCACTCCACCTGCACTGGCTCGCTGTCACTATCCGGCTTCGGCTCACCCACTTCCGGTGCGTAGATATCCCAGGGGTTGCCGGCATAATCCAGAATCAGGCAGTCGCTCTTGCCCGGCGACAGGCGCAGCCCTCTGCCCACCATCTGCTGGTAGAGGCTCACCGATTCGGTAGGCCGCAAAATAGCGATCAAATCCACGTGGGGAGCATCGAAACCGGTGGTCAGCACCGCGACGTTCACCAGGTATTTTAGTTTCCGCGCTTTAAAAGCATCGATCAGCGCAGTGCGCTCTTGGGAAGGTGTTGCACCGGTAATTAAAGCCGCCTCTGCTCGGGGTAAATAACCGATAATTTCTTCAGCGTGGGCCACGGTGGCGGCAAAAATCATCACGCCCTGGCGATCAACCGCACGTTCGACGATTTGCCCGATAATGCCTGGCGTCGCTCGACTGCCCGCCACCACGCGATTCAGCTCTTCCTCTTGGAACAGACCGCTTGAAGAGGGTTTGAGTGCGGAGAAGTCATAGCCCTCAATCGCCATATCCAGGCGCTTGGGCGCAGCCAGATAGCCCTGCTTCACCATCAGACGCAGCGGCTGCTCGAAGACGCAGTCACGAAAAAAACTCTCTTCGCTGCCCCGCACCATACCGTGATGGTGGCGATAATAGATAAACCCCTGCCCCAAACGGTACGGCGTCGCGGTGAGGCCGAGTATTTTAAGCTGTGGATTGTGCTGGCGCAGGTGCTCAATCACCTGACGATAGCTAGCGTCTTCGTTGAGTGATACACGATGGCTCTCGTCGATGACCAGCAGGGTAAAATTAGCGTCGTTAAAACTCTCCAGGTTACGCACCACCGACTGCACCGAGCCAAATACCACTTGCCGACTCGCCTCTTTGCGCTTTAAACCGGCGCTAAAAATATCCGCCTCAAGCCCATAAGCCTGGTACTTGGCATGGTTCTGCTCCACCAGCTCACGCACATGGGCCAGCACCAGCACCCGCCCACGGGCCAAACGCGCTAGCTCAGCGATCACCAGGGATTTACCACTGCCCGTGGGCAGCACCACCAGCGCAGGCTCGCTTGAGGCTCGGAAATGGCTCACCACGCGCTTGACCGCTTCCTGCTGATAGGGGCGAAGCTGGGGCGTTGGTGAGGTGGCTAGTGAGGAGCTAGGTATCGACAAATTAATTAGCCCGCTATTGAACTATTACGACTTTAGTCGCGTCGTAGTAGTGATGGTTTAAATAATCCCAGAAATCGCAACGTTTATCAGCGAGAAGATACTAGTGAGGTGAGCCATGACTACCAACCATTTCAGCCCTGAGTGCCCGGAATGCAGCAGTCGTTTAAAACGCCTGCCCGCCACGCGGCGTGGTAAAGCCCATGTGTTCTGCATGGATTGCGGACATGATTTTGGGCGCTTCGAATACCTCGTTGAGCGCTACCGGTTAGAGCTTGAAACGCTGGAGGCCAAACTAGGATTGCCGCCCGAAGGAGCTGATAAAACACCGGCTAGCGCTCCCGAGCGGCACTCTTAATAACTGTTGTCACGACTCGCGTAACTGTTAACGGCGGAAAAAAATCCGCCGTTAACATGGGCGCTATGCCCAACGCATTATCAGGAGCATTACTGGAATCAGTTGAGCCAAACCCGAGCGTTGCGGAATAGCCGCAGCCAGGCGCCATCTTCAGTCCACTCTGCCGGGCGCCAGGAGTTGGTAACCGCCCGAGCAACGCGCTCAGGGTGGGGCATCATAATGGTTACCCGGCCATCCGGCGTGGTCAGACCGGTAATGCCCGCCGGTGAGCCGTTGGGATTTGCCGGGTAGCGCGTGGTCGCCTGGCCGTAGTTATCGATATAGCGCAGAGCAATTTGGTTGCTCGATTGCATGCTGCGCAGATGAGCGCTGTCGCGGAACTCCGCCTGCCCTTCACCATGAGCAACGGCGATGGGCAGTTTTGAGCCCTCCATACCGGCGAGCAGAATCGAGGGGCTTTTCTCGACTCGCACCATGGAAACGCGGGCCTCAAATTGCTCGGACTCATTGCGCACAAAGGTCGGCCAGTTTTCAGCGCCAGGAATTAGCGATTTCAACTGCGAGAGCATTTGGCAACCGTTACATACGCCCAGCGAGAAACTATCGTCGCGGGCGAAGAACGCCGCAAACTGCTCCTGGGCGCGCTCATTAAACAGCACCGACTTGGCCCAGCCACCGCCAGCACCAAGCACGTCGCCGTAGGAGAAGCCACCGCAGGCCACAAGCCCTTTGAACTCTTCCAGCGAAACACGCCCCGCCAGGATGTCGCTCATATGCACATCCACCGCCTCAAACCCGGCCTTATCGAAAGCCCAGGCCATTTCTACCTGGCCATTGACGCCCTGTTCACGCAGCACCGCCATGGCAGGCTTAGCTGTGTTGACATAAGGCGCGCTGATATCTTCATTAATATCAAAGGTGGGCGTGGCAGATAGCCCCGGGTCGCGGCCATCGAGCAGATTGTCGTATTCGTTCTTGGCGCATTCGGGGTTGTCGCGCAGCGCCTGCATACGGTAACTGGTTTCTGTCCAGGTACGCTGGGTAAGCTGACGAGTGGTTTCCAACAAAGGCTCTTCAAACAGCGTGACGCGCACCTGGTCATCGTAACGCGGGCGGGCGATGACGCCACAGGTTTCGATACCCGCCACGGCAAACTGCGCCAGCACTTCTTCAGTGTGTTCACGATTGACCTGAATCACGGCACCCAGCTCTTCCGAGAACAGCGCGTTCAACGCCTCCACTGGCTCGTCGATCATCCAGTCGAGCTTGATCTCAAGCCCGGCGTGGGCAGCAAAGGCCATTTCCAGCAGCGTGACCAGCAGGCCACCATCGCTACGATCGTGATACGCCAGCAGCTTGCCGTCGCGGTTCAGGCCTTGAATGACTTCGAAGAACGCTTTGATATCTTCCGGGTCGTCCACATCGGGGCAGTCATTGCCCACCTGGCCATACACCTGCGCCAAAGCGGAGCCGCCCAACCGATTCTGACCGTTGCCCAGGTCGACCAAAATCAAATCCGACTCGTCTTGATCCAGATTGATCTGCGGCGTGAGCGTCGCCAGGGCGTTGGTCACCGGAGCAAAACCGGTCACCACTAGCGAAAGGGGCGACGTCACGCTCTTCTCTTCGTATTCGCCCTGCTCGTTCTCATCCTGCCAAGCGGTACGCATCGACATCGAATCTTTGCCCACCGGAATCGCAATGCCCAGCGCCGGACACATTTCCATACCTACCGCATAAACCGCATCGTAAAGCGCCTGATTTTCACCTGGGTGATCCGCCGCGCTCATCCAGTTAGCGGAGAGCTTGATATCGCTCAGTTTGGCAATCGGTGCTGCCGCCAAATTGGTAATCGCTTCGGCCACCGCTAAGCGAGCGCTAGCAGCAGGGTTGATCAAGGCTACCGGGGGACGTTCCCCCATGGCCATGGCTTCACCGGTGTGGGTATCAAAGCTTGCCGTGGTCACCGCTACATCGGCTACCGGCACTTGCCAGGGGCCGACCATTTGGTCGCGAGCCACCTGGCCGGTGATCGAGCGGTCACCAATGGTGATCAGGAAGCTTTTGGAGGCCACGGTAGGTAAGCGCAGTACGCGATCAAGTGCTTCGCGCAGGTCAAGATTATCCAGCATCATGCCGGAGAGCTCCGGATTGCGACGCTCAAATTCGCGCTGCATCTTGGGTGCTTTGCCGAATAGCACGCTCATCGGTAGGTCAACCGGCTTACTCTCAAAATGGCCGTCGCGCACTTCAAGATGGTGCTCTTCCAAGGCTTCGCCGACTACCGCATAGGGGCAGCGCTCGCGCTTGCACAGGGCATCAAATGTATCCAAATCCTCTGGTGCAACCGCAAGCACGTAACGCTCCTGGGCCTCATTACACCAAATCTCCAGCGGGCTCATACCCGGCTCGGCGTTGGGCACCGCGCGCAGATCAAAACGACCACCACGGTTGCCATCTTTTACTAGCTCGGGCAACGCATTGGAGAGCCCACCCGCGCCAACATCGTGGATAAAGCGAATCGGGTTGTGATCCCCCAGCGCCCAGCAGCGGTCGACCACCTCTTGAGCACGGCGCTCAATCTCAGGGTTTTCACGCTGCACCGAAGCGAAATCCAAATCGGCACTGGAAGTGCCGGAGGCCATGCTGGAGGCTGCACCGCCGCCCAGGCCAATCAACATCGCCGGGCCACCCATCACAATCAGCTTGCCGCCGACAGGGATATCACCCTTCTGAACATGGTGGGCACGGATATTGCCATAACCACCGGCGAGCATAATCGGCTTATGGAAACCGCGCCGCTCGATACCGCCGTCGTTAAGTGACTCCTGCTCGTAGGTGCGGAAATAGCCGGTTAGATTGGGGCGGCCAAATTCATTGTTGAACGCGGCGCCCCCAATGGGGCCCTCGAGCATAATATTGAGCGCCGACTCCATACGCCCTGGCTTGCCGTAATCAAAGGCTTCCCAGGGCTGTACGAATTCTGGAATGCGCAGGTTGGAAACCGTAAAACCTGAAAGACCCGCTTTGGGCTTGCCCCCAATGCCGGTAGCACCTTCGTCACGGATTTCTCCACCGGAGCCGGTCGCCGCGCCTGGGAAAGGGGCAATCGCTGTGGGGTGGTTATGGGTCTCTACCTTCATCAGGATATGAATGGGTTCCTGATGAGTGGCGTAGAGTGCGCGCTCGTCGTCAACGCCTGTCAGCGGCGTGGCAAAGAAGCGCCCAGCCTGACTGCCCTTGATCACAGCGGCATTGTCGCTGTAAGCCGAGAGAACATTGTCCGGCGACGACGCAAAGGTATTCTTGATCATCTTAAACAGCGAGTGGCTCTGCAGCTCGCCGTCGATCATCCAATCGGCGTTGAAGATTTTGTGACGGCAGTGCTCAGAGTTGGCCTGAGCAAACATCATCAGCTCAACGTCGCTGGGGTTACGCCCCAACTCATTGAAAGCATCGACAAGATAGTCGATTTCATCTTCTGCCAGCGCCAGCCCCAGCGCCTGGTTGGCCGTTGCCAACGCATCCCGGCCACCCTCAAGAATATCCACACTGCCCAGCGGTGCCGGGTCGTGTTGAGCAAACAGCTTAGCGGCGTCCGAGGCATCGGCTAGCACGGTTTCGGTCATACGGTCGTGTAGCAGTGCCGCCAGCGCGCTCAAACTCTCTTCGTCCGGCATCGCGGTGAAGCTGACCCGGTAATCGATGCCGCGCTCGATGCGGCTAATTTGGCGCAAGCCGCAGTTGTGGGCGATATCAGTCGCCTTGGATGACCAGGGCGACTGGGTGCCTAGGCGCGGCACCACCAAAAAGCGCTGGGCGCGCTCAGGAACCTCTACGCTCGAGTGAGTACCGTAATCAAGTAACTGCACCAAACGTTCGCGGGCAGCGTCATCCAGTTCCTCGCGGCGCTCATGGGAGTGAACATCGATAAAATGAACATAGTGGGCAGACAGCGCTTCCACCTCGGGAACACGTTCACGCAGCACCGTTAACAGCCGAGCATGACGGAAGGCAGAAAGGGCGGGCGCGCCTCGCAGTTCGAGCATATCCTGAAGCCTCTAGAGCAGGGAAATTCGAGCAGGGAAATCACCGGGCCGCTAGGCGGCCGTGCTTTTATGGTGCCGGAAAACACAGATAATGTGGTACCGGAAAACGCCTATGATACTGGAAACCAGCCGTCACACGAAATCAACAAGGTGACAGCCTGCCCCTGGCTGGGTATCGTGGCAGCTTGTTTCATGCCGACAAGACGCCATGCTGACGTTGATTTGCCGACATTTTGTAGCCCGTGCCAGCGCTTATTATGCGCTAATAGCGATTACGCTTCTGACTCTGGTGCCCACCCTCTCCCTGGTTCCTCCCGGCGAGCATCTGACTCAGATCACTGCAAAAGATTTTATTACCGTTCACACCCGTAATACACCCACCACTTATTACCAAGGTCGCCAGGGCCCTACCGGCTTTGAGTACGAGCTAATGCACCGCTTTGCCGACTATCTAGGGGTGAGTCTTAACCTTAACGCCCGCCATCACCCTGAAAGCGTGCTGCCGGCGGTACGTGAGAGCGGCGACCTGGGCGCGGCAGCGCTACCCCTGCTGCCTAACCCCTCTGGTGTTTACTACACCCGTCCGATTATCAAGATGCAGCCGCTAGTGGTATACCGGCGCGGGCTTAATGGTATTAGTGAACCAAGCGACCTTGTCGGCCTGGAGCTTGGTACGCTTAGCGAAGCGGGTACCAGCGAAGCACTGCGCGATCTCCAGAAACGCCACCCCACCCTAAGCTGGAAAGAGTCCCATGAGTTGGAGGTCGCCGAACTGCTGGCCCGGGTTGAAAACGGCACCCTGGACGCAGCGGTTATTTTTGAGCATCAGTTCCGCTTGAACCGGCTGTTTTTCCCCAACGTTGAGCGTGGCTTTATCCTCGGCGACCCGCTCTCCATGGCATGGGCAGTGCCCAGCGGTCGCGGTTTGGGGTTACTCGAAGCCGCTAATCGCTTCCTCCAAGACCTGCAGGAGAGCGGCACGCTAGATCAGCTAGTCAGCCGCTACTTCGGTCATGACGACTACTTGGAGTATGTCGGTACCCGCACCTTTCTTGACCATCTGGATGCACGCCTGCCCCGCTATACTGAATTATTCCAGCAATCCGCCCAGGAAACAGGTTTTGATTGGAAGCTACTCGCGGCCGTGGGCTACCAGGAGTCGCACTGGGATCCAGATGCGGTCTCGCCGACCGGGGTGCGTGGTTTAATGATGCTAACCAACCCCACTGCCAGCGAGATGGGCATCAGCGACCGCACCGACCCGGCCCAAAGCATTGATGGCGGTGCCCGTTATTTGCGCAGCATCAAAGACCGCCTACCGGAAAGCATTACCGGTGATGACCGGCTTTTTATGGCCATGGCTGCCTATAATGTGGGGCTAGGGCATTTATACGACGCCCGTAAGATTGCCGAGATGCGAGGCGGTGACCCCGACAGCTGGACGGATGTACGCGCCGCACTGCCCCTGCTACAGCAGCGTGAATGGCACAGCCAAACGCGGCATGGCTACGCCCGTGGTGGCGAGCCAGTAATATACGTACGCAATATCCGTCGCTACTACGAAATGATTGAGTATGTTGAACGTAGCCGCCAGCAGTTTTTCCAACTAGAACAAACGTCAGTCAACGATGATCCACTGCTATTGTTCGAACTTGTGCCGCCGCTTGATTAACACTTCTTAACTATTTCTGGCTAAGTTGATCGCGTCGCGCGGTGAAAAAACGCTTCAGTAATTTTTGCGAGGGTGCTGCTAATACACCGCCAGTCACCGCGACCTGATGGTTGAACCACGGCTGCGCCAGTAGGTTAGCCTTTGATTCAACCATGCCAGCCCGAGGCTCAGCAGCACCGTAAACCAAACGGGCTAGGCGAGCATGTATCATCGCCCCTGCGCACATCATGCACGGCTCTAAGGTGACAAACAGCGTGCAGCCCTCAAGCCGATAGTTCCCCTGCTGCTGCCCCGCCTCGCGCAGCGCACGAACTTCCGCATGGCCGCTGGGGTCGCAACTGGCTACCGGGGCGTTGCAGCCAACGCCTATGACCTCCCCCTGCGCATCGACGACAACCGCCCCTACGGGCACCTCACCTGCCGCAGCGGCCAAGTGTGCTTGGTCAAGCGCCCGGTGCATGTAAAATTCATCGCTGCGCATAAACGTAAACTCCGCTAAGGTAGCTAAACGATCGTATGAAAGGGTTGTCCCCCGTCGTAGCAACTCACTTTCATCGACAGCATTCGATTGAGACAGCCGCAAGGATACCGAGAATGACAGACGCGCTGAACAAACTGGTAGCGTTACTGGAGCTAGAAACGCTGGAAGAGACGCTATATCGTGGCCAGAGTCAGGATCTAGGCTTTCCTCAGCTCTATGGTGGTCAGGTACTCGGCCAAGCGCTTGCAGCCGCTGCGCGCACAGTGCCCATTGAGCGCCGCCCGCACTCTCAGCACGGCTACTTTCTGCGTCCTGGTGACCCACATCGCCCCGTTGTCTACCAAGTGGATACCATTCGCGATGGCGGCAGCTTCACGACCCGTCGTGTCACTGCCATTCAAAAAGGCCGGCCAATCTTCTTCTGCAGCGCCTCCTTTCAAAGCGCTGAGGCGAGCTTTAGCCATCAGCGCACCATGCCGGATGTGCCGACACCCGAAGCGTTAATCGAGAACGGCGAGGCCAAGCATGACCGCTTTCCCGGTCACCCGATTGAGTTTGTGCATCTACCCGGCAACCCCGACAACGGTACACCTGCTGGCCAATGCTTATGGTTTCGTCTTTCCGGCACGCTGCCAGACGACCCGGCGTTGCACCGCCACTTGCTCTCTTACGCCTCTGACTTCAATCTGCTGACCACCAGCCTGATTCCCCATGGCATTGAGTACCGAGACCCCAAGCTACGCATTGCCAGCCTTGACCATGCCCTGTGGCTCCACCAGGACACCCGCCTGGACGATTGGCTGTTATACGTCATCGACTCACCCTGGACAGGCGGCGCTCGCGGGCTGGCGCGGGGGCATATTTACAGCCGCGATGGCCGCTTAGTGGCCTCCACCGCTCAGGAAGGGTTAACACGCTATTCTCAAAGCTAAATAAATAATCTCTCAAAACATTTACGCCCGCTAAGCAGCGGGCGTAAATCGACTAACCAGGGAGCAGTGCCTTAACCGCCATAAACGTCATTAATTGACTGCAGCGGGTAGTGCGCCGGGAAAGGCTTACGGGCGACACCAGAATCAACCGCGGCTTGCGCCACCGCCGAGGAAACCCGCGCCAGCAAGCGAATATCGACCGGCGTGGGGATGATGTACTCGCGGCCAAAACTCATCTCGGTGCGCTCGTAGGCGTCCAGCACTTCCTGAGGAACCGGCTCGCGGGCCAGGTCTTTCAAGGCATGCACCGCGGCCAGCTTCATCTCTTCATTAATGCGCGTGGCGCGAACATCCAAAGCGCCGCGGAAGATAAACGGGAAGCCCAGCACGTTGTTGACCTGGTTCGGGAAGTCTGAACGGCCGGTGGCCATGATCACATCCGGGCGCGCCTCCCGGGCAACGTCAGGATGGATCTCCGGATCCGGGTTGGTGCAGGCAAAAATCACCGGATCTGGCGCCATTTTTTTCACCTGCTCAGCAGACAGCAGCCCTGGGCCTGACAGGCCGATAAAGACGTCAGCATTGTCGATGGCATCGTCCAAGGTGCGCATCTCGGTATCGCGGGCGAATTCAGCCTTATATTCGTTGATACCTTCGCGATCAGTATGAATAACGCCACGCCGATCCAGCATTACCAAATTCTCTTTACTTGCACCACAGGAGACCAGCAGCCGCATACAGGCAATCGCCGCCGCCCCTGCACCCATGCAAACGATCTTGACGTTCTCAATTTTTTTGCCCGCGATATCCAAGGCATTAAGCATGCCGGCCGCTGTCACAATTGCGGTGCCGTGCTGGTCATCGTGGAAGACCGGGATGCTGCAGCGCTCAACCAGTGCTTTCTCAATTTCAAAACACTCCGGCGCCTTGATGTCTTCAAGGTTAATCCCGCCCCAGGTATCGGCAATGCGCGCGACGGTATCGATAAACGCCTGCGGGCTTTCCGCATCCACTTCGATATCCACCGAATTGATGCCTGCAAAGCACTTAAACAGCACGCCCTTGCCTTCCATCACTGGCTTGCTCGCCAGCGGGCCCAGATTACCCAACCCCAGAATAGCGCTGCCATCGGTAATGACGGCGACCAGATTGCCCTTGCCGGTATAGCGGTAAGAATTTTCCGCATCCCTGGCGATTTCAAGTACTGGCTCAGCCACGCCTGGGCTATACGCCAGTGCCAAATCCCGTGCTGTCGCGGTGGGTTTGGTCAACTCCACCGAAAGCTTACCGGGAATCGGTTTCGCGTGATAATCCAAAGCAGCCTGCTTATTTGCATCCGTCATGGTCAGAGTCCAGTTAACATAAAGTAGATAAGTCGTTTCAGAATATAGAAAAAACCATAGCGCCTCAAGCGCGCCGTCAACTTACGACAAAACGCTCGTTTAACCGAATTTTATCTTCACATTCGTCACTTTTAGCCACTATTTGCAGAAACTTATGCAAACAGGCTTTACTCATAATGCTTTACTTATTGCTGCATAACAGAATTTATGGAAATTTTTTTCACATAAAACTCATGCAGCAAGCATATCCAGCTCACAAAAAACCCACGCCGAGGCGTGGGTTTTGCGCGAGCATAGCCTTATAGGAATAGCCTGATAGGAACAGGCATGCTGGCGATATGGCTATCCGACTGGGATTAGCCGCGCTTAACAGCAGCGCCGAAACGCTTGTTGAAACGCTCTACGCGGCCACCAGTGGTCGCTTGCTTCTGCTTACCAGTGTAGAACGGGTGGCAGTTAGAGCACACATCCAAGGAGAAGTCCTGACCAGAGGTCGTACCTACTTGGAAAGTGGCGCCGCAAGAACAGCTGGCGGTGACCGTGTTGTAATTCGGGTGAATACCTTGTCTCATTTCGAGCCTCACGAAGCTATATGCCGCCACCTGATCTCGTGCCAGGTACCGCATACGGGTTTGGAAAAAACGACTAACCGGTTAGCCGCTCTGTCGTTACGATAGGTCTTTACAAATAGATCGATAAAGATCGTTAGGATTCAGAGCGGTCGCATATTCTAGCAAAACTAACGCCGGAGGCCAATTGGCTGACTCTTTTTCTTCGCAGGCATACTCTCAAGGACAGTCTCAAAGACCGTCCCAAAGATCTTCCCAAGCACTCGATCAAGTGCTCAAGGTAGCGCTGCCTTCGCCGCTGCGCCGCCTGTTCGACTACCTGCCTTCCAGGGAAACGCCTCCCTGCGGCTGGCAGCCGGGGCTGCGAGTGCGAGTGCCCTTTGGGCGCCGCGAAGTCGTCGGCGTGGTCGTCGAATTGGCTGACCACAGCGACCTTCCGCGCAGCCAACTGCGTAGCATCAGCGAAGCGCTGGATGATGCCCCGTTGCCGGAGGATTGGCTATGGCTATGCCGTTTTGCCGCCCGTTATTATCAACACAGCCTAGGCGACACCCTGCACCACGCCATGCCTGCACGGCTACGCCAGGGGCACCCCATGGCTGGGCGCACCCAGACTCTCTGGCTTGCCCAAGGCGAAGGCGCAGAAGAAATACTCAGCCGAGCGCCCAAGCAAGCCGAGCTGCATGCGCTGCTGCGCCAACACCCTCATGGGTTGCCTGGCCGTGCGGTTAGCGCCCACGGCTTTGCCCGCGACCAGCTATTAGCGCTGGAGAAGAAAGGCCTCGCATCCAGCCAGGAACACATCCTCACTGCCCCAACGCCACCCAGCGGCAACTTACTGGCAACACCGGCCCTGCCGCTTAACCGTGAACAGGCGACGGCGCTGGCCACACTGCATGAAAAACTCGATGGCTATCACCCCTGCTTACTCGAGGGTGTCACCGGCAGCGGCAAAACAGAAGTCTACCTGCAGCTTATTGAAGCCGTCGCCGCCAAGGGCAAGCAGTCGCTGGTACTGGTACCGGAAATTGGCTTAACCCCACAGACACTCGCCCGCTTTAGAAGCCGCTTTCGGGTACCCGTGGTGGCGCTGCACTCAAGCCTCACCGACCCCGAACGGCTAGATGTGTGGGAAGCCGCCGCCAGCGGCCGGGCGCTCATTATCATCGGCACCCGCTCGGCGATTTTCACCCCGCTGACCAACCCCGGCGCGATTATTGTCGATGAAGAGCACGACGGCTCCTACAAACAGCACGACGGTTTGCGCTACCACGCCCGCGATTTAGCCGTGGCCCGGGCCCACTACCATAAAATCCCGCTACTGATGGGCAGTGCCACACCCTCCCTGGAGAGTCTGCACCAGGCGCTTAGCGGCGCTTACCGCCACCTACGCCTGACCCAGCGCCCCAGCCAGCACCCGCCAGCCAAGCTGGAGCTGATTGATCTACGCCACCAACGCCGCCAGGGCGGCCTGTTACCCGGTGCCATCAAAGCGATTAAAAGCACCTTGAGCACTGGCAAGCAGGTGCTGATTTTTATCAACCGGCGCGGCTTTGCACCGACACTTGCCTGCCACGCCTGCGGCTGGATGGCAGAGTGTGGCCAGTGCGACGCACGCATGACGCTACACCGCCAGCCTCCCCTACTGGCTTGCCACCACTGCGATAGCCGCCGCGCCCTACCGGACGCTTGCCCCGAGTGTGGCAGCGGCGATCTGCGCGCCTTGGGTAGTGGTACAGAACGCACTGAAGAAACGCTGCAAACGCTGTTCCCGAAAACCACTATCCACCGCATCGATCGCGACAGTACTAGGCGCAGGGACAGTTTTGAACAGGTACTAAAAGAGATTCAGCGCGGCGAACCCTGCGTGTTGGTCGGTACTCAAATGCTCGCCAAAGGGCACCACCTACCCCACGTCACACTTGTCGTGGTCGTCAATGCCGACGGCGGCCTCTACGCCGCTGATTTTCGCGCTCTGGAGCACAGCGCCCAACTACTTGAACAAGTAGCGGGCCGTGCCGGTCGCGCCGCCCACCCAGGCCGAGTGCTGGTGCAAACCCTCCACCCCGACGACCCACACTTGGGCCAATTGGCTGAACATGGCTACGGGGCCCTTGCGCGCAATATGTTGGAAGAAAGGCGCATTTCCCAGCTGCCCCCGTTCTGTTTTATGGCGCTGCTACGCATCGAAAGCCCCAAAGAGGAGGCCGCTTTGGCCATGGCGCAACAGGCCGCTCAAGCCCTGCGCCAATGGTTAAAAGAGAGCGGCGTAGCCACCCGCTGCCTGGGGCCTGTGCCCGCACCGATGGAAAGACGCCAGAACCGCTACCATTTACACGTTATGCTGGCAGCCGATAAACGCAGCCAACTACACCCGGCCGTTAGCTGGCTGGTGCAGTGGCTTGAAGCCAATCGAGAGGCCCGCAAGGTACGCTGGTCGATTGATATCGACCCACAAACCCTCGCTTAGCGCTTATCTCTTGGCACTTGTTTAGCAACACGCCTTTGAAACTGCGGCTCAATTGCCGATAATAGCCGCTTTGCCGACGCACCTTTACTGCTGCGCGTTAGCACACGCCGCCACAGACGTAACCGGATACCCACATGAAAGATACGATAGTTTCTCTGCTCGAAGGCGCGATCACCGCGCTCAAGCACCAAGGCGTGCTGCCAAACGACCTTCAGCCCACCATCAAAGTGGATCCTACCAAAGACAAGGCCCACGGCGATTACGCCACCAACTTGGCGCTGATGTTAGCCAAGCCGGCAGGCAAAAATCCGCGTGAATTAGCCAACGCGCTGGTTGCAGCGCTACCCGGAAGCGACGCTATCCAAAAAACCGAGATTGCGGGCCCCGGCTTTATCAACTTTTTCGCCGCCGCCGATGCCGCAGCGCAAATCGTTGCCCAGGTACTCGACTGCGGCGACACCTTTGGCCGCAGCATGATGGGCAAAGGTGAGAAAGTGCAGGTCGAGTTCGTTTCCGCCAACCCCACCGGCCCGCTGCACGTAGGTCACGGTCGGGGCGCAGCGATTGGCGACTGCCTATGCCGCCTTCTCGAAGCCACCGGTTTTGATGTCACCCGCGAGTTCTACTACAACGACGCGGGCGCCCAGATCGCCAACTTGGCGCGTTCGGTACAAGCGCGGGTGAAAGGCTTAGGCCCTGACGACGATAGCTGGCCCGAAGACGGCTATCGCGGCGAGTATATCGTCGATGTGGCCAACGACTACCTGGCAGGCAAAACGGTCAGTGCCGATGACCGCGAAGTCACTGCCAAAAAAGACCCGGATGATTTAGACGCCATTCAAGAGTTTGCCGTGGCGTGGCTGCGTCGCGAACAGGATCTGGATCTAAAAGCCTTCGGTGTGGAGTTTGACGTCTATTTCCTAGAGTCCTCACTCTATGAAGATGGCAAGGTGGACGCCACTGTTGAAAAACTGGTGAGCGCAGGCCACACCTATGAAGAAGATGGTGCCATGTGGCTACGCACCACCGACTTCGGTGATGACAAAGACCGCGTAATGCGCAAACGCGAGGGTGGCTACACCTACTTCCTGCCTGATGTGGCCTACCACCTGGACAAGTGGCAGCGCGGTTTCAAAACCGTGATCAACGAGCAGGGTGCCGACCACCACTCCACCGTCACCCGCGTACGCGCCGGTTTACAGGCACTGGAAGTGGGCATTCCCAAAGGCTGGCCCGACTACGTGCTCCACCAGATGGTCATGGTTACCCGCTCAGGCGTCGAGGTAAAACTCTCCAAGCGCGCCGGCAGCTATGTCACTGTGCGCGACTTGATCGACGAAGTGGGCCGCGACGCCACGCGCTTCTTCCTCGCCGCTCGCCGCGCCGACTCGCAGCTCACCTTTGATATCGACCTGGCCCGCTCCCAGTCGAATGACAACCCGGTCTACTACATCCAGTACGCCCACGCCCGGGTCTGCAGCATGCTGCGCAAAGCCCAGGATGCAGACCAGCCGTTTGATCACGCCTTGGCACTGGCCAACCTAGCGCTGCTGGACAGCGACCAGGAGAAAGCCGTACTTAACCGGCTAGCGCGCTTCCCTGAAGTCGTGGAAACCGCCGCCAGAAACCGCGAGCCACAGCAGGTTGCCCAGTATTTGCTCGACCTTTCCGGTGATTTCCACACCTGCTACAACGCCGTCAAAGTAATGGTCGAAGACGACACCCTGCGCAATACGCGCCTGGCGCTGGGCCTCGCCACCCGTCAAGTGCTGCGCAACGGGCTTGACTTAATGGGGGTTAGCGCCCCAGAGGAGATGTAAGCAATGGCTAGCCCGCGCAAAAAGCCCGCCCCCCGCCGCGGAGCCACATCGCAGCGCAAGTCCAAACGCAGCTCAGGCGGCGGCTTCCGCCTACCCGGCTGGCTGTGGGGTCTTGCCGGTATGGCGGCGGGCTTCTTTTTGGCTCAGCACCAGCACGGCACCGCCCCCTGGCAAGAGCAGAGCGAAGCACCTCAAGCCACGGTACTGCCCAAGCCCTCGGGTAGCGAAGAACGCGCCGCCGCTCGGGAAACCGAGGAAGCCGCTGAACCGTCGATGCCGACGTTTGAGTTTTATACCCTGCTGCCGGAAACCGAGGTCATTGCCCCCGGCGTCTCTCTGCCTTCAAGCGTTGTGCGCCCGGAGGCTCCCGAACCGACAGCCGATAGTGCTGCGGCCTCTGGCGCTGCAGGCGACGACCCCATCGCCCAGGTGATTGCCGCCAACACCCGACCTGAAGATCAGGTATCGGCGGCTCAGGAGAATGAAGCGGCCACCAATACCCCAGGGCGCTATATGCTTCAGGCGGCTTCATTTCGTGAAGCCAGCGACGCCGAACAGCTGCGCGGCCGACTGCGCAATTTAAGCCTGCTGGCGGAAATCAGCGAAGTAAAGGCGGATGGCAATACCTGGCACCGGGTACAAGTGGGGCCTTACGAGGACACCCGTGAGTTGAACCGGGCCCAGGATTTAATGAACACCCAAGGTATCGAGCCCCTGCTTATCCAACTGCAAAACTAATAATCCCTCCTGGATTACCCTGCGGGCGGTTGATTTTTTATCAGCCGCCCGCATTTTGTTGTGAACGCTTAAACAATGGTCGCTTATTGAGTGGCCTGCCAGTCATCGGGAGCTCGCCTCCCCCAAGGAGTTATCTCCATGACCACTATTGTCTCCGTTCGTCGTGGTAATCAGGTCGCCCTCGCTGGCGACGGCCAAGTATCGCTGGGCAATACCGTAATGAAAGGTAACGCCAGCAAAGTACGCCGCCTCTACCGCGGTAAGGTACTGGCCGGGTTTGCGGGTGGCACGGCGGATGCGTTCACGCTGTTTGAGCGCTTTGAAGCGCAGTTGGAAAAGTACCAGGGCCATTTGACCAAGGCAGCGGTTGAGCTTGCCAAAGATTGGCGCACTGACCGGGCGCTGCGCCGCCTGGAAGCGCTGCTCGCCGTTGCGGATCACAGCGCCTCGCTGATCATTACCGGTAACGGTGACGTAGTCGAGCCCGAGCGCGGCATTATTGCCATTGGCTCTGGCGGCAACTTCGCCCAAGCCAGCGCCCGGGCGCTACTGGAAAATACCGAGCTGTCGGCGCGTGAAATTACCGAGAAGTCGCTTTCGATCGCTGGTGATATCTGTGTATTCACCAACCACCACGTGACCCTCGAAGAGCTGTCGATTGACGATCGCTAATCAACTCACGCGATCCCCAAGCGCCGCTCACTGCACACTAAGGTTACTTATATGACTCAGATGACACCCCGCGAAATTGTTCACGCTCTAGACCAGTACATTATTGGCCAGCAGGATGCCAAACGCGCCGTTGCAATCGCTCTGCGTAACCGCTGGCGCCGTATGCAGCTAGATGACGACCTGCGCCCAGAAGTCACCCCTAAAAATATTTTGATGATCGGCCCCACCGGTGTGGGTAAAACCGAGATTGCCCGCCGTTTGGCCAAGCTGGCTAAAGCGCCGTTTATTAAAGTCGAAGCGACCAAGTTTACTGAAGTTGGTTATGTAGGCCGTGATGTAGAGTCGATTATCCGCGACTTGATGGAAGCGGCGATCAAGATGGTGCGCGAACAGGCCAAAGAAGAAGTTAGCCACCGCGCCGAAGATGCTGCAGAAGACCGCGTACTGGATGCCCTGCTGCCGCCGCCCCGAGGTCAAGAAGATAAACCCCGTGAAGACAGCGGCACCCGCCAGACCTTCCGCAAGAAGCTTCGCGAAGGGCAGCTGGACGATAAAGAGATCGATATCGAAATCTCTTCCCAGGGCCAAGGCATCGATATCATGACGCCACCAGGCATGGAAGAGATGACCAGCCAGCTGCAGAGCATGTTCTCCAATATGGGCCAGCAGAAGCGTGAAAACCGCCGCGTAACGGTTAAAGAGGCGCTGGTACTGCTACGCGATGAAGAAGCTGGCAAGCTGGTCAATGAGGAAGAGATCAAATCCCGCGCGGTCTACTCGGTCGAGCAACACGGCATCGTGTTCCTGGATGAGATCGATAAAGTCGCCAAGGGTAGCGGCCAGTCCAGCGGTGGCGAAGTCTCCCGTGAAGGCGTCCAACGTGATCTGCTGCCGCTGATAGAGGGTTCCACCGTCTCGACCAAGTACGGCATGGTTAAAACCGATCACATCCTGTTTATCGCCTCCGGTGCTTTCCACCTGTCGCGTCCGTCGGATCTGATCCCTGAACTACAGGGCCGCTTGCCGATCCGGGTTGAGCTTGACGCGCTAACGCCCAACGACTTTAAGCGCATTCTCACCGAGCCCTCCGCCTCGCTGACCAAGCAGTACCAAGCGCTGCTGGCCACCGAAGGGCTGGACGTAGAGTTTACCCCCGACGGTATCGAGCGCATCGCTCAGATCTCCTGGCAGGTCAACGAAGGCACTGAAAATATCGGCGCCCGCCGCCTACACACAGTGATGGAGCGGCTATTAGAAGAAGCCTCTTTCCGAGGCGGCGATATGGAGAGCCCGCTGGTAATTGACGGCGACTATGTCAATGCTCAGCTTGGCGAATTGGCGGTCGACGAAGACCTGTCGCGGTATATTTTGTAAGCTGCGTCTGCTGTTATTATCAGCATTGGTACCGTCAGCAACAGCAAGCCCGCTCTTTGCGGGCTTGCTGCTATGTTCATAAGCCATGGACACTTAGCGATGAGGTTTCATCATGAATGCGCCCACCCCCACTAGGGTTCACTACCATAAACAGGCCCGCGAGCTGGAGCTTGGCTACGCCAATGGGGAGAGTTTTCACCTCCCGGTTGAGTTTTTACGCGTCTATTCGCCTTCCGCCGAAGTGCGTGGCCACGGCGGCGACACCGCGGTACTGCAAGTGGGTAAAAAAGATGTCGGCCTGCAAAATATTACCCAGGCGGGCAACTATGCACTGAAACTGCACTTCGATGATGGCCATGACAGCGGGCTGTTTAGCTGGAACTACCTGTATGACCTCGCGACTCATCAAGAAGCCTACTGGAACAACTACTTGCAGCGTTTAAAAGAGGCCGGTGCCTCGCGAGAGCCCGCCAGCATTCAATTCAAGCAACTGTGACTACCTGACTCAGATCCTATACAAGAAGCCAGGCAGACAAGCCAGGGTGGACAAGGCTACAATGGCGTTAACTTTTAATCGCGTCGATCTCAGGGTCAAAAGACCTAAGGTCGATTTGCCATCGCCTCGAATTCGGGAGCTACTGCCCAATGAGCCCCACAGAAAAACGCACCACTGACTTTGGTTTTCAGGAAGTCCCAGTTGATGAAAAAGCCTCACGAGTGGCCGATGTTTTCCACTCTGTGGCTGCCCGCTACGATGTGATGAACGACCTGATGTCCATGGGCATCCACCGAGTCTGGAAGCGTCTTACCATTGAACGCGCAGGGGTGCGGCCTGGTCACCACGTGCTGGATATCGCGGGCGGCACAGGGGATTTAACGCTTAAGTTCTCCCGTTTGGTTGGCCCCCGGGGCAAAGTCGTACTTGCCGACATCAACGCCTCCATGCTCAAAGTGGGCCGCGACAAACTGATGGATAACGGTGTAGGCGGCAACGTCGAGTATGTTCAAGCCAATGCCGAAAGTCTGCCGTTTCCCGATAACAGCTTCGACTGCATCACTATTGCCTTTGGTTTACGTAACGTCACCGACAAAGACGCCGCGCTGCGCTCCATGGCCCGTGTGCTCAAGCCCGGTGGCCGCCTTTTGGTGCTGGAGTTCTCCAAGCCCAACAACCCGCTGCTCTCCAAGGCCTACGATGAGTACTCTTTCCGCCTGCTGCCCAAAATGGGTGAACTGGTGGCGGGGGACGGCGACAGCTACCGCTACCTGGCGGAGTCGATTCGCATGCACCCGGATCAGGAAACGCTCAAAGCCATGATGGAAGAGGCAGGGCTTGAGCGGGTTGAGTACACCAACCTGACCGGCGGTATCGTTGCACTGCACCGCGGCATTAAGTTATGAGGTTTCAGACGCTATCTACCAAGAGGTCAGCATGCTGGTAACCCCGACCCTGCTGCTGGCCGGTTGTGAACGCACGCTCAACGCCCTGCTCGCCCGCGACCCCGCTGCCCCTGAACGGCTAGCGGCACTGGCGGGCAGCCGTCTACTGGTGCGCCTTGAGCAGCCCCATTTAGCACTGGTCATTCACTACCATCACGCCGGGCTCGACCTGATGCGCGGTGATGACGTTGATGAAACCGACGTAGACGCAGTGGTAGAGCTCACCCCGGAAACGTTTTCCGAGTGGATCAGCGGTGCTTCGATTGAACGCCTTATGTTTGACGGCAAGCTGGCGGTGCGCGGGCGTATCCATCTGCTTGAAGCCACTCGAGACCTGCTCTTCGACCTGGACATCGACTGGGAGAGCGAGCTGGCCCGCTGGCTGGGCGATATGCCCGCCCACTCCCTGGCCGAGGGCCTGCGCCGCGCTGCCCGCTGGGGGCTGCGCGCCAAAGACGAGCTGATGCAGGATGTTTCTGAATATGTCTTTGAAGAGGCACGCCTGCTGCCAGGGCGGCAGCAGCGTAGCCTACTGCGCGAGCATCTGACCGAGTTAGAGGTGGCAACCGATCGCCTGGAAGCACGTCTAAACCGCTTACAGCGACGACTAGAACAGCTTCAGCCTGCACCACAGGAGTCGCGCCCATGAGCCTGCGCCTGCTGCGGATAAGCTGGGTGATCAGTCGCCACCGGCTTGACACACTGCTGCCGCTAGAGCGGCTGCCCTGGTGGCTCCGGGCGCTGCTATGGTTTTCTCCGCTACGTTTGATTCCTGTTGGCAAGCGCTCACGGGGCGAACGTCTGCGCTTGTCGCTGGAAGCACTGGGGCCGATTTTTATTAAATTCGGCCAAATGCTCTCGACCCGTCGCGACCTGCTGCCAGCGGATATCGCCGATGAGCTTAAACGCCTGCAGGATCAGGTGCCGCCCTTTCCAGGTGATCAAGCCGCCGACCGGGTCGAGAAAGCGCTGGAAATGTCGCTGGAAGAGGCCTTTGCTGAGTTTGACCGAGTGCCATTGGCCTCGGCGTCGATTGCCCAGGTGCACGCGGCAAGACTGCACGGCGGTGAAGACGTGGTGGTGAAAATCATTCGCCCCGGCATTGATCGCGTGATGCGTCAGGATATGGCGCTGATGTACCAAGTCGCCAAGCTATTCTCCAAAATCCCCGAGGCACGTCGCCTGCGTCCGGTGGAAGTCATTCGCGACTACGAAGCCACGCTGTTTGACGAGCTGGATCTCTACAAAGAGGCCGCCAACACCTCGCAGCTCAAGCGCAACTTCAAAGACTCACCGCTGCTGTTTGTGCCCACCATCTACTGGCCCTTCACACGCCGCCATGTGATGGTGCAAGAGCGCATTCGCGGTATTCCGGTCGCCGATTTAGATACCCTGATTGCTCGTGGCACTAATTTGAAGAAGCTTGCCGAGCGCGGCGTTGAGCTGTTCTTTACTCAGGTATTCCGTGACAACTTCTTTCACGCGGATATGCACCCAGGCAATATTTTCGTCAACTGTGACAACCCCGAAGATCCCCAGTACATTGCCATCGATTGCGGCATTGTCGGCAGCCTGACCCGGGAAGATCAGGACTACTTGGCGCGTAACCTACTGGCGTTTTTCCACCAGGACTATTACGAAGTCGCTGCGCTGCACATCGAATCCGGCTGGGTGGGTGAAAACACCCGCGCTAACGAATTCGCGGCGGCGATTCGCACCGTTTGTGAGCCTATTTTAGAAAAGCCGTTGAAAGATATCTCCTTCGGCCAGGTGCTATTGGGGCTGTTTCAAACCGCGCGGCGCTTTAATATGGAAGTACAGCCGCAGCTGGTACTGTTGCAGAAAACGCTGCTCAATATTGAAGGCCTGGGACGCCAACTCTATCCGGATCTAGATCTGTGGAGTACCGCCAAGCCCTATTTAGAGCAGTGGATGAAAGAGCGTGCCGGGGTCAGCGGTTTATGGGAGTCGCTGAAGCGCCAGGCGCCGGAGCTTTCGCACCAGTTGCCCGAACTGCCCGTACTGGCTCACCAGGCGCTAAGCCGTATGGAGCACGAGCATCGCCAGCGCCACCAGCAAGTCGAATCGATCAACGACATGCGGGTGCAGATGGCGCGCCAGGGCAAACGCCTCTACCGCCTTCGGCTTGGCTTGATTCTGCTGGCGCTGGCACTGGCTTGGCAGCCCTTAAGCGGCTGGATTGCACTTCAGGAGTGGCCGATACTAGCGGCCGCCGCCATTGGCCTACTGTTGCTGGTATGGCAATAGAGTGACGCACTAAACGTTTACGAGGATTCCCATGGACAGCAACGCATTATCGCCTAACAATTCGACTAGCCATACTGATGTGCTGGATACGCTCAATGAGGTGCTAAAGCAGCGACGCCATGCAGCGGCAGAAGAATCTTATGTTGCCTCCTTGCATCATAAGGGTTTGAACAAGATACTCGAAAAGGTAGGCGAGGAAGCAACAGAAACAGTGCTTGCGGCAAAAGATGCCGAGCATGGTAGCGAGGCTGAACGCCAAGCATTGATTTCTGAAACCGCCGACCTGTGGTTTCATAGCCTGGTGATGCTGTCACACCTGGGGATGGATCATCAGGCCGTTTTAGACGAACTGGCACGGCGTTTCGGCATTTCCGGACACGAGGAAAAAGCCGCCCGCCAACCATAGTTGCCACATATGGCTGTCGCATAGTGGTAACGCGCGTACTGTAGTACTGCTCCTAGCCATAGGGCTTGTATTCATTGGCTCAGTGGTAAAAGAGATAGCGCTAAAATAGGTAGCACTCACTAAAATAGATAGCACTCAATCGATAGTTAACCTGCTCGCAAGAGGACACGCATATGTTAGGTGGTATTAGTATTTGGCAGTTGCTGATTGTGCTGGGCATCATCATTCTGGTTTTCGGCACCAAAAAACTGCGTAACGTGGGCACCGACCTAGGCGGGGCGGTCAAGGGCTTCAAGAAAGCCATGCACGACGAGGAGAAAAATAAAGAGGCGGACAAAGAGGACGCCGACCAACCCCATGCCAAAGTGAGCCATGAAGAGCCGGGCAACACTTACGACGTTCAAGCCGAAGAGAAACAAGCCGCCCACGACCGCAACGAAGAGCGCAAATAAACCATGCTGGATATCGGCTTTCTTGAACTGATGCTGATTGGGGTCGTCGGGCTGTTGGTGCTTGGCCCGGAGCGGCTGCCCCGCGCCGCCCGTACGACGGGCATGTGGATTGGTAAAATCAAGCGTACGGTATCCGGTATGCAGCGTGAAATCAGCGCCCAACTGGAAGCAGAAGAGCTGCGCCAAAAGCTCAATGAACAGCAAAAGAAGCTCGATGACAGCTTGAAGAAAGCGAAGCTGGACGTAGAGAGCATTGCCGATAGCCCGTCAGACGCTGCACCAGCGCAGCAGAGCGACACTGATAAGAGTGACACTGAGCAGCGCGTTGCCCAGGCCAGCTCTCGATTGGATGACGCCCTGCAAACGGTGCGAGAGGAAACGGTGCGTGAAGAAACACCTCCGTCATCATCTGCCTCGACTGCGCCCACCCGCGAGGCCGAACCTGAAACGCCTAACCCTGAGTCGGCTGCACTTAATAAGGATCGTAATCACCAATGAGCATGTCTGGCGATTCAAAGGAGCCGCGGGAAGAGCAGAGCCAAGCCCCCCTGATTGAGCACCTGATCGAGCTGCGCTCACGACTAATGCGCGCCGTGATCGTTATCCTGGTGGTCTTTTTGGGCCTCTACTCCTTTGCCAATGATATCTACACCTTTGTTGCCGAGCCGTTGATGGCGCTGCTGCCCGAAGGCTCGCAGATGATCGCTACGGAAGTCGCTTCGCCATTCTTAGCGCCGTTCAAACTCACTCTGGTAGTCGCGGTATTTATCGCTATTCCGTTTGTGCTACACCAAGCCTGGGCGTTTATCGCCCCGGGGCTTTACGACAATGAGAAAGCGCTGGCGATTCCGATTCTGGTTTCGAGCATTGCGCTTTTCTACGGCGGCGCGGCGTTTGCCTATTACGTTGTTTTTCCGCTGCTGTTTGAGTTTTTCACCCAAACCGGGCCGGAAAACGTCGCCGTGATGACCGACATTAACCAATATCTGAACTTCGTTCTTAAGCTGTTCTTTGCCTTCGGTGTAGCGTTTGAGATTCCTATTGCGACCTTTTTGCTTATCTTATCTGGCGCTACGTCGGTGGAAAGCTTGTCTAAAAAGCGCCCGTATATCCTACTAGGCTGCTTTGTTGTCGGCATGCTGCTAACGCCCCCGGATGTGATTTCACAGAGCCTACTGGCGGTACCGATGTATCTGCTTTATGAAGTCGGGCTGTTGTTTGGTCGCCTGGTGCGCAAGCGCAAAGAGGAGAAAGAGACTGCCGAAGAGCAAGAAGCAGACCTCTAAGCACTGGGATCAACGTCCAGATATTTAAAAGCCGCCGCCATGATCAATGGCGGCGGCTTTTGTATCAGCACAGTGGCGAGCTTAATCCATCATTTCTGCAATGCGATCCACCAGTTTAAAAATACCAGTTGCGGCTTCGCTGATCCGCGTTGCCAGCATATAAGCGGGTGTGGTGACCACCCGGTGCTCAAAATCCACCACGATATCTTCTACGCTACAGGTGCGGTGTAGCCCACCCATGGCGCTTATCGCCCCGGAAACCGCCGGGTCATTGCCCACCGTTACCGCAATGCCCTCATCCAATAGGCGTGGCACAAGTACGGGGGAAATACACATCAAACCAATCGGCTTGGCCTCTTGGTGAAAGCCCGTCAGCGCCTCTTTTAGCGCTTCTAACACCTGCATATTGTCGCTGGCACTGGCAAAGTCCGAAAGGTTCTTGGCAACGCCAAAACCACCGGGCACAATCACTGCGTCAAAATCATTAGCCACTAATTCACTCAGTGGGCTGATCTCCCCTCGCGCCAAGCGAGCGGACTCCAGCAACACGTTACGCTGCTCGCCCTCCACTACTTCTTGGGTGAGGTGGTTAACCACATGGTGCTGCTCAATATCGGGGGCAAAACAGCGGTATCCAATGCCCAACTGATCCAAGCGCAGCAGGGTTAGCGTGGTCTCATATATTTCCGAGCCATCGTAAACGCCGCAGCCAGCTAAAATCACTGCCACCTGTTTGGTCATGCCTATCTCCTTATCCCAGGGTCTGCCGAACGCAATACAGCAAAGCTGTCGCTCACTTTAGTCAGTCTGCCGTGTCGCCACAAGACGGCTTTCGCCGCAGGGCATGGCTGATATACTGATTCCAGGCCTTCGGGCATGTTGATTTGCGATCCTTAATGTTCACGATCACTGATTTTTACGACCTCTAATGGAGAGCCCTCTTGAGTACACCCACTGCCCGCCACTTTCCCGCCACGCGCATGCGCCGTATGCGCCGCGACGATTTCTCACGCCGATTGATGCAGGAAAACAGCCTGAGTCCATCCGACCTGATTCTGCCCGTTTTTGTGTTGGAAGGTATCAATCAGCGCGAAGCCGTCGCCTCCATGCCCGGCGTTGAACGGCTGTCTATTGATCTGCTGATTGAGCAAGCTCGCGAAGCGTATGAACTGGGCATTCCAGCACTGGCACTCTTTCCTGTGGTTGGCTCCGAGCACAAGAGTGAGTTTGCTGAAGAGGCCTATAGCGCTAGCGGTTTAGTTCAGCGCAGCGTGCGTGCCCTTAAAGAAGCGCTACCCGAATTAGGCATTATCACGGACGTGGCGCTGGATCCTTATACCAGCCACGGTCAAGACGGCATTCTTGACGAACACGGCTATGTCCAGAATGACCGCACAGTGGATACCCTGCTCAAGCAGGCGCTCTCCCATGCCGAAGCGGGGGCCGATGTGGTCGCCCCTTCCGATATGATGGATGGCCGGATTGGTGCGATTCGCCAGGTGTTGGAGCAGGAACATCTGCATAACGTGCGTATTATGGCCTACAGCGCCAAGTACGCCTCGCACTACTACGGGCCTTTTCGCGATGCAGTCGGTTCGGCTGCTAACTTGGGCAAAGCGGACAAGCGCACCTACCAAATGGATCCCGCTAACAGCGATGAAGCGCTCCACGAAGTAGCCATGGATATCGCCGAGGGCGCCGACATGGTGATGGTCAAGCCCGGCATGCCCTACCTAGATATCGTGCGGCGGGTAAAAAGCGAGCTACAGGTACCCACCTTCGCTTACCAAGTCAGCGGCGAGTACGCCATGCACCGCGCGGCCTTCGACAACGGCTGGCTAGAAGCGGAGCCGGTGATACTGGAGTCGTTGATGTGTTTCAAACGGGCAGGCGCAGATGGCATTCTGACCTACTTCGCCCTAGATGCAGCGCGGTTACTTCAGCAACGCTAAAGATGACAACCTGGTGACACCTTTTTGTCATCTTCTCCCCGCATACTGCACTGATATACCAGTATCAGGCTATGATACCTTCGAGCTATCAACGCGGGGAGATCCACTATGGACGAGCAAGCTTCAGATTCCTTACCACTGTCGTCTACCGATCACACCAGCAGCGACGGCGATACGCCGCTACGGATTAACCGTACCCCAACCGGCGTCCAGGCACGTGAAGCACAGCCTGAAACCGACCTCGACGATACCCAGCTCTACTTCAACCGCGAGCTGTCGCATCTACAGTTCAATATCCGCGTCTTGGAGCAGGCTTTAGATGACGCCCACCCACTGCTCAATCGGCTAATGTTCCTGCTGATCTTCTCCTCCAACATGGATGAGTTTTTCGAGATTCGAGTGGCGGGTTTGAAGCATCAAATTGCCCTGGGCGACGACACCACCGCCGCCGATGGCCGCCTGCCCAAAGCGGTGTTGGCGGAGATCTCGCAGCTTGCCCACGCGCAAATTGATCGCCAGTATCAGATACTCAACGACACCTTGTTACCCGCGCTGGAAACCCATGGACTGCGTTTTCGTCGCCGCGATCAGTGGACTGATGAGCAGAAAGCCTGGGTTAAAGCGTTTTTCGATAATGAAATTATGCCGGTCATTAGCCCGATCGGCCTCGACCCCTCGCACCCTTTCCCGCGGTTGGTGAATAAAAGCCTCAATTTTATTGTTGAGTTGGAAGGCAAAGATGCGTTTGGTCGCGCCGGGGGGATGGCGATTCTTCCCGCGCCGCGCTCGCTACCGCGTCTGATGGCACTGCCCAAGGAGCTATGCGAGGAGGGATTCTCGGAATATGTTTTCCTCTCTTCGATGATTCATGCCCATGCCGAGGAGCTGTTTCCTGGCATGAGCGTACGCGGCTGCTATCAATTCCGGCTGACCCGCAACGCGGATATGAGCGTTGACCCAGAGGAGGTTTCGGATCTCGCCTCTGCGCTGCGCGGTGAGCTGCTGGCACGCCGCTACGGCAGCGGTGTGCGCCTGGAAGTCGCCGACAGTTGCCCTGATGACTTGACCAACTTTTTGCTGCGCCAGTTTGAACTGGAAAGTGACGACTTATATCGCGTCAAAGGGCCGGTTAATTTAACCCGTATGATGTCGGTACTGGGGGATGTGGATCGCCCCGAACTACTCTATCGGCCGTTCACCCCCAGCATTCCCAAAGCGCTCAAAGCGGGTAGCCTGTTTGAGGCCATCGCCAAGAACGACATTTTACTCCATCACCCCTTCCAGTCGTTTACACCGATTGAAGACCTGCTGCGCGAAGCCGCCCGGGATCCAAATGTACTGGCAGTGAAGCAGACCCTTTACCGTACCGGCGCAGACTCGGCCATTGTTAACGCACTGGTGGAAGCGGCCAGCCAGGGCAAAGAAGTCACTGTGGTCATTGAACTGCGCGCGCGCTTTGATGAGGCCGACAACCTACAGCTGGCTTCACGCTTGCAGGAAGCGGGGGCAATCGTTGTCTACGGCATTATGGCGTACAAAACCCACGCCAAAATGCTGCACATTGTGCGCCGTGAAAAAGGCGATCTTTGCTACTACGCGCACCTGGGCACCGGTAACTACCACTCTAAAACCGCCAAGCTATATACCGACTACAGTCTGCTGACTGCTAACAAAGCGTTGTGTGCCGATGTTCATAAAGTGTTCCAACAGTTGTCTGGAATGGGCCGCGCACGCAAAATCGACACGCTGTTGCACGCGCCATTCACGCTGCATGAGCGGTTGGTGGCAATGATCGACCGGGAAGCACAGATAGCGCGTAAGGGTAAGCGCGGGCACATCATTATTAAGTGCAACTCATTAACCGAGCCCAAGCTTATCAAAGCGCTCTACCGGGCCTCACAGGCGGGGGTAGAGTGCGATTTGATTATTCGCGGTATGTGCTGTTTGAAGCCAGGGGTACCGGGCGTTTCCGACAACATTCGCGTGCGCTCGATTATTGGTCGTCTGCTGGAGCATACTCGGGTGTTCCACTTCCACAATGATGGCAAGTCGGAGACCTGGTGCTCAAGCGCGGACTTTATGGCGCGCAATATGTTCCACCGTGTGGAGACGTGCTTCCCGCTGCTGGATAAGAAGCTCGCCACCCGGGTACGCAAAGACCTGGAGACCTACCTGGTGGATAACTGCCAGAGCTGGCTGCTCCAGACCGACGGCAGCTACCTACTCCAGAATCCGGGCGACAGCGATGCCATTAGTGCCCAGGAAACCCTGCTCTACGCCTATGCATCAAAAAGCTAGGCATCGAAAAGTCAGCACTCCCCCGCTGCTTAGGGCAGCGGGAGGGATTCTGCCCTCTGCCCGTTTACGCATAGCGTTGACGTAACACCTTAGCCGCTTCCACCATATTGGCCAGCGCTGGCTCTACTTCCGCCCAACCACGGGTTTTTAAGCCGCAGTCCGGGTTCACCCACAGCCGTTCGACGGGGATTTTTTCCAGGGCTTTCTCCATCAAATCGACCATCCAGCTCACCTCGGGAATATTGGGGGTGTGGATATCGTAAACCCCTGGGCCGATTTCATTGGGATAAGCGAAGTCCTGGAAGGCATCCAGCAGGTGCATATCCGAACGCGACGTTTCGATGGTGATGACATCGGCATCAAGTGCTGCAATCGCGCCAATGATGTCGTTGAATTCCGAGTAGCACATATGGGTATGAATCTGGGTGGTGTTGGCCACACCTGCAGCGCTTAGCTGGAAGCTCTCTACCGCCCAATCAAGGTACGACTGCCACTCATGTTGGCGCAGCGGTAACCCTTCGCGTAGCGCTGGCTCATCGATTTGAATAATTTTGATCCCGGCTTTTTCCAGATCCAACACCTCATCGCGCAGTGCCAAAGCAATCTGGCGGCAGGTGGTTTCCCGCGGCTGGTCATCACGCACAAACGACCACTGTAGAATCGTCACCGGCCCTGTCAACATGCCCTTCATGGGCTTATCGGTCAGAGTTTGGGCGTACTCGCTCCAGCGCACCGTCATCGGGGCGGGGCGCGATACGTCACCGAAGATCACCGGCGGCTTCACGCAGCGTGAACCGTAACTTTGTACCCAGCCAAAACGGGTAAACGCAAAGCCTTCCAACTGCTCGCCAAAGTACTCCACCATATCGTTACGTTCGGCTTCGCCATGCACTGGCACATCGATCCCCAGCGCCTGCTGGCGCTCAACGGCGTAGGCAATTTCAACTTGCATACGGGCTTCGTAGTCGGCTAATGCCAATTCACCGGCCTTAAAAGCACGCCGGGCGGCACGAATCGCATCGGTTTGCGGGAAAGAACCAATCGTCGTGGTGGGGAATAGCGGCAGCTTAAGCGCGCGACGCTGAGCCTCAGAACGCACACCATAAGGCGCCCGGCGCTGGCTATCGGCGGGGCGAACCGCCGCCAAACGCTCACTGACCTCAGCTTGGTGAATACGCGTTGATTCACGCCGGGCATCCAGCGCCCGTGTGGCCTGATCCAGTCGCTGCTCATCGGCAGGCGTGGCGCGGTTATCGATCAAGCGCGCCAAGGTGACCACCTCGTCAAGTTTCTGCCGCGCGAAAGCCAGCCAGCTGATCAGCTCATCACCAAGCTCCGTCTCCTGGGCCAAATCCACCGGCACATGCAGCAGCGAGCAGCTGGGTGCCAACCAAAGCCGCTGCCCCAGGCGCACTTTCAACGGCAGCAGGCGTTCTCGCAAGGCAGCCAAATCGGCCCGCCAGATATTGCGACCATCGACAAACCCCACCGATAGCACCTGATGGGGGCCAAGGCGGTCAATCACACCCTCGACTTGCTGGGGGGCGCGCACGGCATCAATGTGCAACCCTGCCACGGGCAAACGGGTCGCCAATGATAGGTTATCGCCCAAGCCGCCGAAGTAAGTGGCTAGCAATAGTTTTAGCGGCGCAGACTGAAGGCGATGATAGGCACGCTCATAGGCCTGCTGCCATGCCAGCGGCAGATCCTGCACCAGCGCAGGCTCATCCAGTTGCACCCACTCAATGCCTTGGGTGGCAAGCCGCGCTAATATTTCGCCATACACGTCGAGTACGCTGTCGAGCAGCGTCAGGCGGTCAAAATCACCGCCCTTGGTTTTGCCAAGCCATAGCCAAGTCAGCGGCCCCGTCAGCGTTACTTTCGGGGTAAAACCCGCACGTAACGCTTCATCCACTTCGTCAAACAGCCGGTTGGATGCCAGAGTAAAGGTTTGCCCTTCGTGCAGTTCGGGGACGAGGTAGTGGTAGTTGGTATCGAAGTATTTGGTCATTTCACAGGCTGCGGCGGGCTCACCGCTGGGGGCTCTACCGCGGGCCATACGAAAGGTGGTGTCGAGATCGATATCGCCACCTGCCACTTCATTATTGGCGTTAAAGCGGGCAGGCACAGCCCCCAGCGCCACTGAAACGTTCAACACTTGGTCGTAAAATGCGAAATCGCCCACGCTAACGAAATCCAAACCCGCGTCCTGCTGTGCCTGCCAGTGGCGCAAACGCAGCTCGCGAGCGGTGTTTTCCAGCTCGCTACGCGTACACTCGCCTTTCCAGTATGCTTCAGTGGCTTTTTTTAGCTCGCGCTGAGCGCCGATGCGGGGATAGCCGAGAATATGAGAAACTGTCATGATGAACCCTACCAACGTGAAATAATTCACACAGTCTGGGCACCAGGCTTTGATGAATCAAACTAAAGTTTCTAATAGTAAAGATGAAAAACACTCACGATGATTGAGCCACTACATGATTGAGTTACGACACCTACGCACGCTGCTGGCTCTGCGCGAAACCGGCTCCCTGGTCGATGCTGCCGATCGCGTGCATTTGACCCAATCGGCGCTTTCGCACCAGCTTAAAGATCTTGAGAGCCGCGTGGACAGCGCACTTTTTGTGCGTAAAACCCGCCCGGTGGAATTCACCCGCGCGGGGCTGCGGCTGCTCGCCCTAGCCGACCAGGTACTGCCTGAAGTACGCAAGGCGGAGCGTGATTTGGCGCGCCTGGCAGGCACCGAGCAGGGGCGTTTGCATATGGCCATTGAGTGCCACAGCTGCTTTCAGTGGCTAATGCCCACAGTGGACTATTTTCGCGATCACTGGCCGGAAGTGGAAATCGACATTCCCAGTGGACACCACTTTGACCCGCTTCCGGCGCTTGCCCGAGAGCAGCTGGATCTGGTGATCACCGCTGACCCCCAGCCCCTTGAGGGCATTCACTACGCCCCGCTGTTTCGCTATGAAGGGTTACTGGCCGTCGCCCGCCAGCACCCTTTTGCTGGCCGGGGGTTTATAGAGCCCCAGGCACTGGCTGAGGAAACGTTGATTACCTACCCCGTTGAGCAGTCGCGATTGGATATTTTCACCCAGTTTTTGCAACCGGCGAACGTGCGTCCTCAGGAGATTCGTACCGCCGAATTGACGATTATGATGATGCAGCTGGTGGCCAGCGGGCGTGGCGTGTGTGCACTACCCAACTGGGCACTCACCGAGTATTTAGAGCGCGATTACGTTAGCGCGGTGAAGCTAGGCGAGCATGGGGTATGGAGCACGCTGTATGCGGCGATTCGCGAAGAGACCCGCGAAGCGCCATGGATGCAGGATTTTTTACGCACGGCGCGGGAGACCTCCTTTGCAGTGCTATCCGGGGTCAAGCCTGCGGATCGCGACGCGGAACCAGCAGCGTAAAGCGCGCGCCGCCCAAAGAGGGACTGGTATCGATGGTCACGCTACCACCGTGCCCGGCCATGATTTTCTGCACAATCGAAAGCCCTAACCCGTAGCCACCAGAGCTGCGAGCACGGCTATCGTCCAGACGGGCAAACGGCTTGAAAATATCCGCCCGCGCTTCCGGCGGAATGCCGGGGCCGTCGTCTTCAACGTCAATACGCACCAGATTGGGCTCATCCCAGAGGTGAATCATCACCTGGGACTTGGCATGGCGGCAGGCGTTGCCGACTAAATTCTGCACCGCACGCTGAAGATAGCGCGGCTCCGCCAGCAGCTCGATTTCAGGACCAGGCGCAAGCGCCAACGCTAAGCCCCTATGCAGCGGCGACAGCGTATCAATCACCCGTTCCGCCATGGCCCGACACTCTACCAGCGCCGTTTCAAGCTCAGCGCCATTAACCGTTTCTCCACCCAGTCGCGCATAGGTGAGAATTTCATCAACTAACTCATCAAGCTCGGCAATGTCCGCATCGATCCCCTGAAGCTGGCGGCGAATGGCGGGTTGGTCGGTCATATCCTCGACCATCTGCACGGCAAAGCGAATACGCGCGACCGGGGTGCGCAGCTCGTGGGAAACCGCCCGAATCATCTCCTGTTGACCGCGCAGCAGGCTCTGCACCTGATTGGCCATGCCATTAAAAGCCATCCCCAAGCGGCCTAAAAAGTCGCCGCTCTCTACCTTTACCCGGGTTTCCAGGCGGCCACTGGCAATCCGCGTGGCAGCCAGCTCCAGCCGCGCCATGCGGGCTTCGATACTGCGCATAATCAAATAAATAATCAGGCTGAGAACGATCATCAGCCCCATCAAAAGGGGTAAGTGCAAATTCAGCGGTAAGGTGTCGCCGCGGGAAATAGGCCCCGCTTGCAGCCATTGTGACTCGCCTGGCAACTGATAGAGCAGCGTAATTGAAAGCTTATCAGAAACAAGTTGGGTGATGACGTTGCCCCTGGCCAGCTGAGCCTGCTGCGCCGCCGTTAGTCCCGCAGGCAACGAAGGCAAAAGCTGCAACGGCCAACTCCCTGGACGCAATTGGGCAATGCGGCCATCACGCTCTGCCGCGGGCGCTGCCGCGAGCCACCCACCAAGCAACTCAATGCTGCCATGCCACTGGTGCTCACTCCAGTCATCGAGTCGTGCTTGCAGCAGCCAGGTGTCGCCGGGCAAACGCTGTTGCAGTAGCCAGGGGCTTTCAGCCACCAGTATTTTGCCCTGCTCCAGGCGTGACCGTTCGAAAAATCCCAAATCCGCATCGCTGATAGGCTGCAGGGTCAGCTGTAAATCGAGCTGTTCCGAAAAACGCTCAAGCAGAGCATTTCGCTGTTCAACCGGTGCGTCGGCGAGCTGTTGCGTCATCAACGACATAGGCAGCGCGGCGAGCTGCTCACGATAGTCTTCACGGCGCACCTGTTCGATAAAGGAGCGCCCCGCTAAGGCGATCACAAAAACCACTAATAGCGCGATGCCCAACAGCAAATAGAAGCGTAAAAACGAGCCGTTACTGAGCACCCGCCGCATGATGCCATCCCTCTGAATGATCAACTGTCTTTGACGAAAAGATAACCTTTGCTGCGCACGGTTTTGATCCGGTGAGGCTGATTCGGATCATCGCCAATTTTGGGTCGAATGCGCGATACGCGTACATCAATCGAGCGGTCTTGGCCGTCGTACTTAATGCCCCGTAAGTCGCTGAATATCTCTTCGCGGGTGAGTACTCGGCCAGCGTTACGGCCCAGTAACCAAAGTAGGTCAAACTCAGCGCTGGTTAAGTCAATTCGCTCGCCTGAAAGCCAGGCTTCACGAGTGGCGTTATCGATCTCCAGGTTTTCAAAACGCAGCCGCATTTCGCCGTCTGGTGCCGGCCCGTCGGCACGGCGCAGCAGCGCGCGCATACGCGCCAATAGCACCCGCGGTTGAACCGGCTTCGGCACGTAGTCGTCGGCGCCCATTTCGAGCCCCAAGACCTGATCGAGATCATCGGTGCGAGCGGTCAGCATCATGATCGGGCCGGCAAAATTGGGTCTAACACGACGACAAATCGCCAGGCCGTCCTCCCCCGGCAGCATTAAGTCTAAAATCACCAGATCGGGCTGTAGGGTTAAAATACGGTCGACCCCTTTCGCACCGTCAGCTTCCAGCGTTACTTGGAAGCCGTTCGCTTCCAAGTAATCACGGGTCAGCTCGGCTAAACGCTGGTCATCCTCAATGATCAGGACATGATCTTGATCAGGATAGTCAGGCATTACAGACTCTTGCGACTCAAGCGCCTGAAATTGCTGTTCCAAATGATCTACCATCCTCTTTATGCACTCCGCTTAGGCTGTTTATTTTTTCACCCGCTCACCCAATACCAACGCAGGCGCCCTATGATTGGCACTCAGGATAACTCAAAACTATCAAAACACCCGCTTCTGTCGTTACAATCATGCGCATTGATCGGTAGACAAGGCCCGATACTTGATTCTCGCACCTGCGGAAGCTACTGTTAAGGCGCGAACTGTCGACAATTTGACAGGAGGAACCTGCCATGGGAAGTAGCAAAACGAAAAGTGTCATTAAGCGTGTTTACGTTCCAGCCCAAGTGCGCGACCTGCCCAATGGGGAGAAGTTAAAAATCCCAGGGCATTACAAGGCGCCGCCAGGGGAAGAAAACGACACCATTGAGTAATGTTTGGTTAAGTATATCTATTGCTAAAGCATACTTAAAAAGGCAGACCACCAGTGGCCTGCCTTTTTTTACTTAGCTACTTTTTTACAACTACTTTTTTCGACTACACATTTTGACGCAATTGCACGAGGCGGGCTTTTCAACAGCTTTGCTTTTCAGCGGCTACCCTTTGGGCCCAAACAGAAACCATGCAATTAAGCCGACTAACGGGAAAAACAGCAGCACCAGGATCCATATCAGCTTAGCAAGACCACCCGCGCCGCTTTTGGCTACTTTCACAATGGCCCAGATCACAATGATGAGCCAAATTAGCCCTAATAAACCACCTACTTCAATGCCCATAGCAACTCCTTAGCATGTTGGCACTCGTATTAATTTAGACAATCATATCAGTGGCACATTCACAAGCCGAACTCACTGCTCGGGAAGGCTCAACACCATCTCACCCGACTGTATTTCAATCGACAATAAATTTAAAAAGCTCATGCCGAGTAGAACGGTGTCACGCTCCATGCCGGGGCTGATAGACCCCTGCACATTCTGCACTTTTAGACCGCCCAGAGAAACCTCATCGAGTTCGGTTAAAGTACCTTCAACTCGACCATTGGCGGTATTGAACCAAGCGCGGCGTCCCGGTTTTAGGCCTAACTCGCTAGCCAAATCGACCGGTATGGCGACATAGGTGGCGCCAGTATCGAGCAAAAAGGTCACCGGCGTGCCGTTGATGCGTCCCGGCGCTTCAAAGTGCCCTGCCCGGTTACGTTTTAAGGTAACCGGCTCACCTGCAGGTAGCGTATGCACAATATTCGCGTTCGGGCGCATCATCTCTTCGAGACCACCGTGAATCCACCAAGTGCCCACCGCCATTAACAGCACCCAAAACAGCAGCATCATAACGATACCACCGCGTTGCGCTGTTTGACCTGCCAGGTGCGTTGCCATGCTCCACCTCACTGAGGTAAGGATGCCTCGTTAGCGTTATTAGTGTTGCTATAGCTGTTGGCTTCCCAGGCGAGCGCCGCCTCCCGACCACGGCGCTCGTTGACCCTGGCGCAAATCAGCATCGCGATAACGAACAGGGCAACACATAATAGAATAGACGCTTGCAAACCAACCAGCGTCTGCAACACCCCCAGCATGACGATCCCCAACACCCCTGCCAACTTATTCGCCAGCCCCCAGAAGCCGAAGAACTCGGCTGATTTCTCCAAGGGTGAAAATAGCCCCACCAGAGCCCTGCTGGCAGATTGGCTGGAACCCAGGCTAAGCCCCGCCAGGCAGCCGACTATCAAAAATACGTACTGTGCCTGCCACTGCAGGTCAAACTGCCCGTTTACCCACTGCGTCATCTCCGGCGTTGCCCAGATAGCAATAATCGCCAACACCCATAGCGCCAGGGTCATTTGGTACGTTCGCTTGGCACCTAGCTGATCCTGTATCCAGCCAAACCCCAGAGCCCCTGCTGCAGCGGTCACTTGGACAATAATAAACATGATATTACGTACGCTTTCATCCCAGCCGATCACTTGAGCACCATAAATAAAGGCGAACGCGATGATGATGTAGACGCCGGCCATCGAGAACAGCAGTGAAATCAAAAATACCGTCAGATCTTTAAAATAGCGCAGCTCGTGAAGGGTGGTGGTGACGCGGTTCAGGGCAATATGCCGATAAGAGACGCCACGGGGCTGAGGGGTGCCACGCTCTTTTAGCCATAAAAACGTAGGAATAGCGGTAATCAGAAAAAAGCCGGCCGCAAAGGGCCCCACCCAGCGTATGCGCTCAAAGTTTTCCGCGCTGGCCTCGCCTAGCACCACCAGGGTAAAACCTGCCGCAAACAGTCCACCGATGTAGCCGAGCGCCCAGCCAAAGCCAGAAATTTTGCCCAGCGACTGCGGCGGCCCAAGTTCAGGTAAAAATGCAGCAATAAATGACTCCCCCATGGAGTACGCGTAGTTAGACAGCACGATCAATAACAAGCCGATAACGACATAGCCCGGCTCAACGAAGTAGAGCATGCCCGTAGTGACCACGGTGGCGAGATAACTAATCAGCAGAAAGCGTTTTTTCTCCGCCCGGTAATCCATCACCGCTCCGCACAACGGCGCGGTAATCACCACCATTAGATAACTAATCGCCAGGGCCAGGCTCCACAAAAAGTTGGCCAACCGGAAATTATCGCCCCGATCCCCCACAATGACGGTGGTGAAAAGCTCGCCAAATACCACGGTAATAATCAAAAGCGTGTAGGCCTGGTTGGCAAAATCAAACATCGCCCAGCCGAAAATTTCTCGACGCGATGCGTAGCCATCCGTCGCCTTAGCAGTGTTAGCAGGCAGCATTAGTTTTCTCTCACAGGGGAAGCCGTAAGGCTAGCAGATAGAACCGCCAAGGCGCCACGGCTTGCGTTGGCAGATTAGAGATGACAGCCGACCAGCGTTGCTCTAAGTTTGATTGATTGATCAGTAATACGGATAGAACTGCGATGGGATTAGCCCAGCCATCTCTACGGCCAGTGTACCGACAACCCTTAACCAGGTTGATGGCCACGCTATGCCTCTGGCTGGCAATCGTCGCAAGCGGACAGGCTGATGAGCCCGACACCTTGGCGGCATTAACCTTTATTACTGAAGAGTACCCGCCCTATAACTATATCGATAATCAGCAATTAACCGGGATATCGATTGATTTGTTGGAGGCTATTTTTGCGGCGACAGAAACACCATTAAGCCGTAATGACGTCCGTCACTACCCTTGGATTCGCGGCTATGAGCTGGCGCGCAGCCAACCTAATACGGTGCTATTTTCCACTACGCGTACGCCCTCAAGAGAGGTCAATTTCCACTGGGTGGGGCCGATTGCTCAAGACCGGGTCGTACTGCTAGCCCACCGCGACGCACCGATTGTGGTTGATTCTTTGGCTCAAGCGATTGATCGCGGCCTGACCGTAGCGGTCATTCGGGAAGATATCGGCGCCCAGGCGCTGTTGGAAGCTGGCTATCCTGAGCGCCTACTCGTATCCGCTATTGATAACCGAAGCGCGTTCAATATGCTAACCTGCGGGCGAGTTGATCTATGGGCTTACAGTCAGGATGTGGCTGGCTGGATAGCGGAGTCAGAAGGTTATCCTAAAGATATTTTAATCCCCACACACACCCTCAGCAAATCTTCGCTATACTTTGCCATCAACAAAGCCACGGATCCACGTCTGGTAGCGTTGATGCAGCAGGCCTTAAACAGGGTGCAAGCGGGACGAGTCGAGAGGTAGTTGACGATGGCTAACGACCTAACTCGCCGATGGCAATACTGCATGGGCGTTGCCCTGATCACCGTTATCGGTAGCTGCAGTCTGCCACTTCATGCGATGCCGCTGACGATCAATACCGAAGAGTATCCACCGTTCAATTATTCGGACGACCAAGGGCAAATAATCGGTAGTGCGACGCGACTGCTACGTGATGCGCTTCGCCAAGCTGACATAGAGGCTAATTTTCGGCTGCTGCCTTGGGCACGCGCTTACACCGAAGCACGCTTAAGGGAGAACCATTGCGTCTACTCCACCACCCGCACCCTTGAGCGTGAAGCGCTGTTTCACTGGGTGGGGCCACTGGTCGTCAATGAATGGGCAGCGTTCAGTTTAGCCGAGCGTGGGCTCAATGTTGATTCACTTTCCGGGCTGAACGCTTGGCGAGTGGGCAGTTTTAGGGAAGATGCCATAGGCGATTACGTCGCTGATAGCGGCATTAATGTGCTACTTGCTCCTTCGGAGCGAGAAAATATCGCGCGTTTAAAGGCGGGGCTACTAGATGTGATTGTGACAGGCAAAGCAACCGGTGAATTTATGGCACATGAACAGGACATCGCGCTAGCGCATTTATTTACTTTTTATCGCGCACCGCTTTATCTCGCCTGCCACCTCAACGTTTCGAAAGCACTGCTGGAGCGACTGCAAGCCCAGCTGGATGCCCTGCAGGGGGAGAGCCAGTGATAAGTCCCCGCCCTCGCTTTCCTATGTTGACCACTGGCGTCGCGCCTAAAAAAGGCAGCCTGACCACTAAGCAAGCGCTACTCACCCTGCTCATTGCTATGCTGATTAGTGGTGTAGCAGGAAGTATTGAACTTCTCAGCCACGCTACCAATATGCGCCAGGAAACCGAGCAACGCATTACTCAACAGTTGGCGGTCGTTAACGGCGCCGCAGCAGAGGCCGCTTTCCAGCTTAACCCCGACCTCGCCCACCAAATCGCCTATGGGCTATTTAATGCTGACGAGGTCGCATGGGTGTCGATTCGTGACGATTTTGGGCGCGCTCTGGCTGAATTTGAGAGGCCAAAACAGGCTGATTCGACTTGGCTCAGCCAATATTTATTTGGCGATATACTGCACCACCAAACCGACCTCGCCTACTACATGGGCAGCGACATGCCGGAATCGGTCGTCGGCGAGATTGAGCTGATGCTGGCAGAAAGCTACTTAACCCAGCAGTTCCTCGCGCGTATTTACACGGTGGTCGGGGTGAGTATTTTAGAGGCGTTTATTTTAAGCCTAGTGGTGATCGCTTTTTTTCATCTATTTATTACTCGCCCATTGCTCAAGGTACACGCAGCTATTGCCCAAACCGATCCCAATCGTCCCGGCCAGTGGCCCAAGCCAATGTTGCGAGGACATCAGCATGATGAGTTAGGGCATCTGGTGGATAGTTTGGATCATTTGTTAAACGCGTTTCAGCAAGGCTTGGAGCAGCGCGACCAGCTCCATCATCTCTCTAATATGGATGGCTTGACGGGCGTGGCGAACCGACGCCACTTCGATGAGTTTTATCAACAACACTGGCACTTGGCGCAGCAAACCCAGCAGCCGCTATCGGTGATTTTTATCGATATCGATAACTTTAAGGAATTTAACGATCATTATGGGCACGCCATGGGCGACGACACCCTGCGCGCCGTAGCAAAAGCGCTCAATCAGTGCATTGCCCCCGCCAGGAATTTACTCGCCCGCTACGGCGGCGAAGAATTTGTCTGTGTACTGCCAGGTCAGGATCATGACGACGCTGTGGGCGTTGCCAACTGCTTGCGCGAAGCAGTGCTGTCACTGGCCATTCCTCATGCTTTTTCAAGCACCCATTCAGAGCTTACCGTTAGCATGGGTGTTGCCAGCATGTCGCCCGGCTTATCAATTAGTGCTGAAGCGCTGATTGAGCGTGCCGACCAGCACCTTTACCACGCCAAACGGCTGGGCCGAAACCGGGTCGAAACACGCAAACGCCCGGCATAAAGCCGGGCGTTAAGCACACATATTGCACAGAGCTGGTACTTTAAAGCAGCCAGTGAGCGGCCACAGCAGCCAGACCAATGATCATCGCCGTTAGCACCGCTACTGTGACTACCCTATCTAGCCAGCGATCGAAAGCAACTCCTTTAGCCTGCCGTCGTGTCGCTCCATGGCGCCCTTGCCGCGCCATCAGCATTTTCGCTTCATGTGTCGCTGCTCCCCAACTACCTTGCCCCGCAATCGAAGGCTTGGTTACTTTTTATTAGTGCTGATGACTGATGCTAACTATTAATGCGCCGATTGACCACACTCGGTGCACGGCGCAAGCGCTCTTCTTCACCTAACAGCTCGGCTTCAAAGGCGTCCGCACCCACCGGCGTTTCGCCATGGCGGCGATAAAGCTGCGTTAGCATCGCCTTGCGGTCGGCGCGTAGTTCCTGAACTAATACGAACACCATCATATACAAGATAAAGGTGAACGGCAGTGCCGACAGCACCGAAGCCGATTGCAGCCCCGTTAAGCCACCTGAGGCAATTAACGTCAGGCAAATAGCGGCGATCAGCACACCCCAAATGACGCGCTTATAGAGCGGCGGATTGATCGAACCATTATCGGTCATTTGCGCCACGATATACGAGGCCGAGTCAGCGGAGGTGACCAGGAAAATAAAGATCAGCAGCATCGCAACGACCGACAGCACGCCGGTAAAGGGCATCAACTCAAACATCTCAAACAGTGCGACGGTTATATTATCCTGGGTTGCGGCAGCAAGACCGATATCGGTACCGTTCAACTCCATGTGCAGCGCCGCGCCACCGAATACGCCAATCCATAAACAGGCCAGCAGCGGCGGTACGAACAGCACCCCAAACACATACTCTTTGATGGTACGACCCCTTGATACCCGGGCAATAAAGGTACCTACAAACGGCGACCAGGCAATCACCCAGGCCCAATAGAAAATCGTCCAGTTGCTTGCCCACTCATTGTCACCATAGGGAGAAATGCGCAGGCTCATGCCGATAAAATTCTGCAGATAATCACCAATCCCCACCGTGATGGTCTCTAATATCGCCACGGTGGGGCCAGTGAACAGCACATACAGCATCAACCCGATACATAAAATCATATTAAGGTTAGAGAGGCGTTTAATGCCTTTATCCAAACCCGACCAGGTGGAAGCCATATAGGCGCAGAACATCACGAAAAGAATCACAAACTGCCAGAAACCGTTCTCCGGCAGGCCAAACACAGCGTTTAAACCGCCATTCATCTGCAGCACGCCTAACCCTAACGAGGTAGCCACCCCCATTACGGTGGCGACCACGGCAAATACATCCAGCCAGGAAGCGTAGGGACGAATTTTAGGATTCTTAGCCGTTATCGATGACAGTACGGACGACACCAATCCTGCCTGCCCTTTGCGGAACTGAAAATAGGCAATGATCAAACCGACAATCGAGAAAGCTGCCCACTGGTGTATCCCCCAGTTAAAGTAGCTGTATTGAATAGCGTAGCGGGCGGCCGCTTCGGTTTCGGCGGTTCTGTCGCCATAGGGCGGCTCAATGAAGTGAAACATGGGTTCCGCCATGCCATAGAAGACCAGTCCGACACCAAAGCCTGCGGCCAGCAGCATGCTGATCCACGAAAAGAATGTATAGTTGGGTCGACTGTCCTGGGGGCCTAAGCGCACCTTGCCATACTTGCTTAGCGCCAGACCAAACAGAAAAATGACAAAACCAAAAACCGAAAATAGATAAAACCACCCGAATAGCCCGGTAACAGTAGTCAGTGCGCCCTCTGCAACGTTGGCAAATCCTTCAGGAAATGACGCCCCAACAACTACCAAGCCAAAAATAATCACCACCGATGCGATGAATACCGACTTGCCTCCATGATTAGCCATATAACCGTCCTGTTAAATGAGCTCTGTTTAGGTAAGCACTGCGTATTAAGCGCATGCTTGTACAACTAAACCTGCCTTGTACAGCTTAATGGTAACAGTTGAAAAATCTAATCGCACTGTGGCCAAGCAGTGAACTTGCTAGAGCTACTGTGTTCCAATGGGTGCGAATAACCGATGGAGGCTCTCATGCCACAGATGAATCGCGACCAACGCAACGCTGCATGGCAAGCGGCTAACCAATGGCGCGCCCGTGCTGCGCAAACTCAACCCAGCGGAGTGGCGGGCAGCTTGAAGCTGCTGCTCACGTGGCTGGCGTTTGGCGCGTTAATGATAGTCGGCGTGGTACTCGGCCTGTTTTTCTTGCTGATTGGCTGGGCAATGATGCCGTTTATGCGCCATAAAATGAAAAAGCGTATGGAGCAGATGCGCGCCCAGCAGGCACAGGATATAGGTGGGGGATATTCTCAAGGGCATTCTCACGGACATGCTTCCCCGCATACGTCTGCGCAAAACCGTCCTGGTCATCAGGATGTCTTGGAAGGCAGCTATGAAGTTAAAGATGATCGTTAATTAACCCGTTAGTCACTTTTTCGCGCCACCTAGTGCCGTATACTTTGTTACAGCGGCGCGTAAACCCAGGTAAATGCCGCGGCCAAGGTCAGCGGCATAACGACCAGACTGCCCAGGTTACCAATCAGCACCAGCGAAGCCACTTTTTGTGGCGCCAGCTTATACTGCTCTGCGACCAAGTAATTCAACACCGCAGGCGGCAGTGCCGCAAATACCAGCAGCACCGCCGCCTGAAGCGCATTTAGTGGCAGTAGCCACATCAACGGCAAAGCAATTACTAACCCGGAAAGCGGACACAGCACCGCCCCCAGTATCCCCGTACGCCAATCGCTAAAGTCGATCTCCAAGAGCCGCACCCCTAACGCAAACAGCATTAGCGGAATACATACCCCGCCTAGCATATGCATCGCCTCCAGTAGCCAGCCAGGCAGCGGCAGGCCACTGATATTCACCGCTAAACCCGCCAGACTCGCGAGTACAATTGGCATGCGCAGCATTCGCCAGAGCGAAGTGCGCGGGTTAAGCATGTAAAGCCCCACCGAAAAGTGCAGCAGCATTTCAACGATAAACACCACCACCGCCGCAGGAAGCGCCTCAGCACCAAATGCCAACACCAGCAGCGGCACGCCCATATTGCCCGCATTGTTGAACATCATCGGCGGAAGGAAGATCTTGCTATCCAGCTTTAGCCACTTTGCCAGCGGCCAAAGTACAAGCCCCGACCCCAGCACTACTGCTATCGCTGCCGTGGCCAGCCAGGCGTACTCAGCTAACGGCGCTTGCCGGTCAGCCAGCACGGCGAACACCAATAGCGGAACGAACAGCTCCATGTTGAGGGTATTGAGACTGCGAATATCCGGTGTACGGTAGCGCCCATAGGCTGCGCCACAGCCAGCGATTAAAAATACTGGCAATAGCGTGGCCAGAATATGTCCAATCATACGGGCCGCCCAGCCCTATTCCTTGTTATCACTGTTGCGTCCTGGTTACCGTCTGACTAGCGGTTATCGGCGGTGGAAGGTTCAAGAAAGCGCTGCCAGAGCGCGGTGACTATATCGCGATGCGCACGGAATTCCTCACCATCGCTGAGTGCTTTCTGACCGGTGAGCGCCGCTCGGTGCGTAGCGCTGCGATAAGCCAGATAAGCCTCGCGAAGACGCTCTGCCTCTTCAGCTGGTAAGTACCCACTCTCGGTCAGGCTCTCTAGAATGCGGATATTATCGCTGTAGGTAAGTAACGCAGGCGTTTGGTGAGCAAGCGCTAACACCGCGTATTGGCAGAGAAACTCGATATCCACCATACCGCCCGCATCGTGTTTGACGTTAAAGGTATTGCTGGTGGTTTTACTGCCCAGATGGTCGCGCATTTTCTGACGCATTTTGACCACCTCTTCGCGCAGTGCAGCTTTATCTCGCTCACCACCTAGAATATCGCCCCGTAACTGACTGAATTTCTCGGCCAGCGAATCGCTACCCGCCACCACCCGGGCGCGCACCAATGCCTGGTGCTCCCAGGTCCAGGCATTCTGACGCTGATACTCGGCAAAGGCTTTAAGCGATGTCACCAATAGTCCTGAATTACCCGAAGGCCGCAGGCGCATATCCACTTCATACAGCGTGCCGGTGGGCGTTACCGCGGTGAGCAGGTGAATAATACGTTGTCCCAGACGGGTAAAAAACACTGGCGTATCAATGGGTCGTGGACCATCAGTTGTGCCCTGACCATCGCTATCGTGAAGGAAAACAAGATCTAAATCGGAGCTGTAGCCCAGCTCAATGCCGCCCAGTTTGCCGTAACCAACGATCAGAAAAGCCGCTTCCCCGGCATTCAGCCCCTCAGGAACACCGTGCTTGCGGGTAATATGCTTCCACGCCATCGCCAACACGGCATCGAGAATGACTTCGGCGATATAGGTTAAGTAATCGCTTACTTTCATTAGATGCCGAGTACCCACGATATCCGACGCCGCTACGTGCAGGGTTTGAGCGTGTTTAAAAACGCGCAATGCCTCTAGCTGGGCCTCTTCATCATCCTCTGGCAAACGATTCAGCGTTTGGCGCAGCTCATCGGCAAGGCGCGCTTTATCGGCGGGGGTATACAGCGTTTCTGGCGTCAGCAGCTCGTCGAGCAGAATGGGATAACGCGACAGCTGTTCAGCTATCCAGGGGCTCGCGGCGCACAAGCGCATCAGGTGTTCGAGCGCCTGGGGGTTTTCGCGCAGCAGCGCAAGGTAAGCTGTACGCCGCAGTACGGCCTCAATCAGCGGCTGTACCCGTTCAAGCGCGGTATCCGGTGCTTCATTGCCCGCCACCGCATCCAACAGCAGCGGCATTAACGCATCCAAGCGCTCGAAGCCAATCCGCTGCATGCTTTGCACTTGCCGAGAATGATAAAGGCTATGCAGCCGCTTCAAGGCTTTTTCTGGCTCGTTAAAACCCGCCTCGGCCAGGTACGCGCTGGCCTCCTGCACTTCTAACTCGCCGCGCCAAATAAGCCGCCACTGAGCCAAGCCAAGCTGGCTATCATCGTTGGCCTCATCGACATCCTCTTCGGGGTCGGCAATCACGGCATCAAAGTGTTGGCGCACCCGCTCGCGCACTTCGTCAAGCTGGGCTATCAACCCCGGCCAATCTTCATGCCCCATGGCGAAGGCTACCCGTTCACGATCAGCATCATCGCTGGGCAAGGTCTGTGTCTGACGGTCTTCCAGTGCTTGGAGAGCGTGTTCGACATCGCGCAGAAAAGCATAATCAGGCAGCAGCTCATCGACCACTTCCTGCGGCAACAGGCCCAGCTCGGGCAAACGATTGAGCGCCGTTTTTAGCGATGTCACCTGCAGCTCCGTATCGCGGCCGCCGCGAATCAGTTGGAACGCCTGCACGACGAACTCAACCTCACGAATGCCGCCGGAGCCAAGTTTGATATTGCTCTGCATGCCTTTGCGCTTCACTTCGCGGTTGATCATCGCTTTCAGTTCACGCAGCGACTCAATGGCGCCAAAATCCAGGTATTTGCGATACACAAAGGGGCGCAGCCCGGCCAACAGCTCATCGCCCGCGTCCAGATCCCCCGCGACCGGGCGCGCCTTGAGCATGGCGTAACGCTCCCATTCGCGGCCTTGATCCTGGTAGTAGCTAGAGAGCATGGCAAAACAGCCCACCAGCGGCCCGCCGTCGCCCAAAGGCCGCAAGCGCATATCGACACGGAAGGCGAAGCCATCGGCGGTCATGGCATCCAGGGCGGCAATCAGCTTTTGCCCCAGCTTGGTAAAGTATTCCTGGTGCTCTAACGGTTTGCGCCCACCTTGCGTCTCACCTTTTTCAGGGAAGGCAAAGATCAGATCGATATCGGAAGAGAGGTTCAGCTCCCCAGCACCTAGTTTGCCCATACCCAGAATCACCAGACGCTGGGGCGTGCCGTCTTTACGTGGGGCAGGTAAGCCCCAACGCGGCGCGTAAAAACGTTCAAGCCAGGTTAATGCCGCTTCCAAGCATATTTCGGCAAGCTCAGACACCGCCGTGGCGGTACTCCACATGCTATGGCCAGAGGCACGGTTAAGGTCACGCCAGATAATCCCCAGCATACGCTTGCGACGAAAACGGCGGATTACCCGCTGCATCGCCTCTTCGTCTTCGGCACTCTCAAGTGACTCACTCAGCCAGCTAGCAAGCTCATCTCGACCTGGGTTTACGTCCAACTCACCGGCAATATCCAACTCGGCCAACCACTGGGGGTAGCGCACCAAGGTATCCAGCGCGAAGGTCGAGATGGTCAATACTTTAGCAAGCGCCTCGCGACGCTGCTCCGAAAGCCCTTGCCAATTACTGGAAGGCAATTCCTGCTTGGTCATCTCGGCGACATTATCGGCTTGAGCAAGCGCCTCGCGTAGCCGCTTCCAGGCGGATTGGGTGGCGGTATGTAACGACGCTGGCAGCGTCGACAACGGTAAGAAATCGTCGTTCACTTGCATAACTACCTCGCTGACAGCGCGTCAAAAACGTTCGCTTTCAATTACCTGCTTAGCTAAAGAATTTTTCCCAGCCCAATAGCCCCCAGGTAAGCCCGGCCATGATCAGCGACAGCATCACCGCCGCCGAACCAATATCCTTGGCCCGCCCTGAAAGCTCATGGTGCTCGGTACCAATCCGATCCACCACGTTCTCAATCGCACTATTAAGCAGCTCCACTATCAGTACAAAAAACAGACTACCCACTAGCAGTAGCCAACTGATAGGTCCTTCACCGATCCACCAGGCAAGCGGCAGCAGTACTACCGTAATGCCGACCTCTTGACGGAAAGCCGCCTCGTTTCTGAACGCCGCTTTCAGGCCTTTCCACGAATAGCGTGTGGAGTGAACCAAATGTGTTAAACCGGTATGCCCAGGTTTCATGCAGATCGCCTCACCTTGTGAGCGTAGAGTTTGTTCAATTCGCTAACATCATTGCTTCTAGATCCTGTGACAACGGATCCAGCACTTCAGTCCAGCTTAAATAAGGCGTACTGCCGTTACCATTGACCATGACACTAAACACCCCCCAGCGCCCTTGCGCAGTGCGAAAATAGCCCGCCGCGGCGCGTACTGCAAAAGGTTGGTTAAGCGTGCCGGTTTTGATCATGACATTGTTTTGAAACGTGGAGGAACCTCGCCGAATGAAGCGCATTACCCCGTTAGCGGGTGACTGAAAGGCCGCCACAAAGCTGGGAAACAGGCTACTTTGACGAAACATGTCCTCCAGCATTACGTTAACGCCCTGGGCCGATGTGCGGTTTTCAGTGGTCAGTCCGCTACCACTATACAATGTTAACGGCCCGTGCCCGGGCAGGCTGTGGGCGTAAGTTTCAATCGCCTGGCCCGCCTGGCGTAGCTGTGCCTGGGGTGTCTCGACGAGATCCAGCGCCAGCACATCGGCCATATAGTTATTGGAGTAGTTCATGATGCGCAGCAATAGCTCTTGCAGTGGCTGGCTGTCCACCGCCGCCAGACGCTGGGCGCTGCTAGGCGGCTGAGACGAGCTAACGCGCCACGCTTCGCGCACCTGTATACCCGCCTGGTTCAACATGCCCATTAGGACTTGCGCGGTTGTTTCGGCGGCATCCCCTGCGCCACGGTAGACATCGCGTGCAGTGGCATTGGTGGAGATCTGCCCCGTCAAGCGCATCACGTCGCCACGCTCATCGGTAATTCGTTCAGCGCTAATCTCAGTACCGCTATTGGCGGGGCGGGTGATTACTTGGTTATCAATGGTGATCAGCGACGTCTGGCTATCGCATAGCCCCACTTGGGCGGGCTCACCCGCGTTCGTCGCTGGTGCGACATTAACGCACCAGCTACCAAAGTTAACGCCAGCTGAGGAGAGCGGCGCGCTATAGGCATTGGCAACCCGAGTCAGGGCATTACAGCGGTCCGTGGTAATACAGTCCACTGACCCAAAGCGCCACTGGCTGACCACCAACGCCCCCTCTACCTCACGCACCCCGGCTAAGTGCAAACGCTGCACCAAGCGCCAAAGGTTCTCAGTGGTTAGGCCCGGGTCCCCGCCGCCCTCAAACACCAAGTCACCGCGTAACACCCCATTTTCAATGCTAGCGGAGCTGACCAGTTGGCTGGTAAAGCGGTGCTGGGGGCCAAAACGGTTTAGCGCCGCCGCCGACAAGTAGGCTTTAGTGACCGAAGCGGGCGACAGCTGTCGATCCGGGGTGATGCTGCCCAACAACGCATTGGCGCCTGCATCGGCATCCAAAAGGCGTGCTTCCGCGCTAATCGAAAAGCCTTTGCTCTGCAGTTGGCCCAGGCGATTGAAATCGGCGAACAGACTGGTGCTGGCACACAGCGCCAGTGTGGCTACACCTGTCACCAGCGACCAGCGCTGCATGCGCTTAACAGCAAAAAAACACCCCATTACAGCTCCTCAATGCACATTCATTTTTGAAAACATTTGCAGCATGACCACGCCTGCTACTATCAAACTAATTCCTATCACCGCCGGCAAATCAGGCTTTTCACCGAATACCACTATGCCGACCAAGGTGACCAGCACAATGCCCAGGCCTGCCCAAATCGCATAGGCAACCCCTACCGGCAGCGTGCGCAGCACCAGGCTGAGCAAATAAAAAGCTAACCCGTAACCCACTACCACCACCACGCTGGGTAGCGGGCGCGTGAAGCCCATGGAGGCTTTTAAGGCGCTCGTGGCGATCACTTCGGCCACAATCGCCAACACCAAATAGACAAACGTCATGTTCGCTCCAACTCAACGCATAAACGCCACAGAACCTGGCCACTCTGAGCATACTTAGCTTCGAAAGGGGTTAAATAGTCCCCTTTAGGCGCAATTTCAGTCACCGCTGCTTGTTTGCCGGTTACCTGTGCCACTGCCAAAGCAAACTCTTCAACGTAGAGGGACCAGTTGGAGCGCAACTCAAGATACCCGCCAAGCGCCAACAGTGTGGGTAAAACCGCATGGCCATGCCAGCGCATTTTTAGGTGCCCCGCCTTGGGATAAGGGTTCGGATAAAGGAGAAAGTGATACTCTGGCGCCCAGCCAGCCTGATAGGCCAAGCGCCAAAAGTCGACCAGATCCGCTCTTACCAGCAGCGCATTGTCAGGCAACTGGCCGTGGTCGCGCCCCAAACGATCCTCGCTGCGATCCACGCCGATTACCGCATGGGCAGGGAACTGCACCGCCAGTTGGCGGGTCGATATCCCCACGCCACAGCCCGAATCGAGTATCAACGGTGCCTGACGGCCCACGAACCACTCTGCCGCCAGGGCGAAACTGCGCTGCGTGTGTTCGGCGATTGGTTTACGTAGCGGATGCGTTAACGCTCGGCTCACTCGTCGGGCGAGATCCTGATGTGGGCCTGGCTGATTAGAAACCACTGGTCGAGAAGTATGCTGCATGCCATTACTCGGCTGAAAAGCGTGATTCTATCAGTCTCGAACGCTTGCGGCATGACGCCGTTGCTCAGCCGGTGCTATGATCACGCATAACGTGCTTCTTAGCGTACTTATTAAGCGCATGGTACTAGGCATCATATACCGAGTACTTTTGCCGATAATTGTTATTACCACCACCGCACCACGAGGAACCCGGCTTGTCACACTTACCGGTGATTGTCGGCATGGGCGGCATCAATCCCGCTGGCAGAACCTCTGGCCATCAGGCCTTCCGCCGCACCGTGCTTGATGCCCTTCCTGCTGACCAGCAACGCCAGACACTGGAAGGCTTGGCCGCGCTTATGCGTCTAGTCGAGCACTCCGAAGAGGGGTGGCACGATAGTCAAGGTCAGCCCGTAGAGGCCCCAGCGCAGTCGCTGCGCGATCAGGTGCTGAACCACACCCTGATCCGACGCAACGAAGACCCACGCTTTCTCGACCCTGGCATGCCGTCAAACCGGCAAGCCAGCATGCAGTTGGCCGAGCCGCTACGCTTTACCCTGCGCCGCCGCCAGTTACCCGAACACCTGCCGGAGGATTGGCAGGTGCGCGACATTGATGCCCGTGAGGTAGAAGTGAGCGTACCTGCAGGGGTGTTAGAGGTACTGCTTCCCGACGCGCAGTTACCCAAGGTACGCGCGGCGGCCCAGCTACCCAGCGGCTTTGACCCCGCAAACCTCTACCGCAGCGTGCACCACCCCCGCGGGCTATCGCTGGCGGTATTTGGTGCCAGCGACTGCCTGGGCGCCAGCGGTCTCTCTTGGGAGACGCTGCGCCAGCAGTTAAACCCGGATCATATTGCCGTTTACGCCGGGAACTCCATTGGCCAGCTAGACGATCAGGGCTGGGGCGGCTTACTGAAAAGCCTGGTGAGTGGTCAACGCGCCACCTCCAAGCAGATGCCTCTGGGCTATGGTCAAATGCCCGCCGACTTTTTGAATGCCTATGTGCTGGGTAGCGTAGGTGGCACCGGCGCAGCGTTAGGCGCCTGTGCCAGCTTTCTCTATAACCTGCGCCTGGGTATTGATGACATTCGCGCCGGACGCCGCCGTGTGGTGATGGTGGGTACCGCAGATGCCCCCATCACCCCGGAAATCATCGAGGGTTTCAGGGCCATGGGTGCGCTAGCTGACGACGCTGGTCTGAAAGCCCTGGATGCTCTGGAGCTGCTCACCGACAGCGATTATCAGCGCGCCTGCCGTCCGTTTGCGCGCAACTGTGGCTTTACCATGGCGGAAGCCAGCCAGTTCGTGCTACTGATGGACGATGCCCTAGCGTTGGAAGTCGGCGCGGATATTCTCGGTGCGGTGCCTGATGTGTTCGTTAATGCCGATGGTTACAAGCGCTCGATTTCGGCGCCGGGCATCGGCAACTACATCACCCTCGGCAAAGCGACTGCGTTGGTGCGCGATATGCTGGGCGAAAAATCCCTTAAAGAGCGCAGCTTTTTGCACGCTCACGGCACCAGCACACCCAAAAACCGCATTACCGAATCCCATGTGTTCGACGAAATTGCCCGCGCCAACGGCATTAGCGACTGGCCCGTAGTGGCGATTAAAGCCTTTATTGGCCACTCACAAGGCTCCGCGGCGGGCGACCAGTTGGCGAGCGCACTGGGTAGTTTTGCCCACGACTTGCTGCCGGGCATTCCCACGCTGGATACGGTGGCTGACGATGTCTATGCTGAGCGGCTGCGCTTTTCTCAAACGGCACAAACTTTTCGCGCGGACGCTGCTTTTATTAACGCCAAGGGCTTCGGCGGCAACAACGCCACCGGCGTGGTGCTTTCACCTGCAGTGACCGAACGCCTGCTGACGCAGCGCCACGGCGCGGCGGCGGTGAACGCCTGGAAAACCCGTCGCGAAACCACCCGCGAAGCGGCAGCGGCCTACTTGGCCCAGGCAGACCATGGCCACTACGCCCCACGCTATCAGTTTGGTGAAGCGGTGCTGGAGGGCCCAGAGCTGGATATTCACGCTGACCGGATTCATATCCCCGGTTACGACCACGCCGTCTCCTTAACCAGCGATAACCCGTTTGGCTGCCTGGACGAGGAGAGCGAGGAATGACCACGCGCAAACTGAATATCGCCGTCTACCCCGGCACCTTCGACCCTATCACCAATGGCCATTTTGACCTGATCGAGCGCGGCGCACGGATGTTCGACAAAGTGGTCATCGCGGTGGCGGCAAGCCCTGGCAAAAGCCCCCACCTCGACTTGGAAACGCGCATGAGCTTAGTGAAAGCGGTCTGCGCGCCGCTGCCCAACGTTGAGGTGATCGGCTTCTCGACCCTGCTCACAACCATGATGCACGAACAGGGTGCGACAATCATTCTGCGCGGCCTGCGCGCGGTCTCTGACTTTGAGTACGAGCTGCAGTTGGCCAATATGAACCGCGCACAAAACCCGGAGCTGGAGAGCGTGTTTTTAACCCCCGCGGTAGAAAATTCGTATATCTCTTCAACCATCGTGCGCGAAATTGCCAAGCTTGGCGGCGATATTTCCCCCCTGGTGCATCCTCAGGTCGCCGAAGCGCTGCGTAACCACTACACTAGCTAGCCAACGCCATTGTTGAGTAAAACACTCAGGTATCTATACGCTACCTGGGTGTTAATGCCATCTGCGAGGTATGCCCATGGCCCTGATGATTACCGACGAGTGCATTAACTGCGACGTCTGCGAGCCCGAATGCCCCAATGATGCGATCTCCCCCGGTGAGGAGATCTACGTCATTGACCCTAATCTATGCACCGAGTGCGTGGGTCACTATGACGAACCTCAATGCCAACAGGTCTGCCCGGTGGACTGCATTCCACTTGACCCTGAACGCCACGAAAGCCAAGAACAGTTGATGAAGAAGTACCGCATCATCACTGCCGCCTAAACCCAATGCGGATTTGGGCCCTTGCTTGGCCAATCATCCTCTCCAATATCACCGTCCCACTGCTCGGGTTGGTGGATACCGCTGTGGTCGGGCACTTGCCCGACTCCCGCTACTTAGCCGGCGTTACCCTCGGCGCCACACTGTTTAGCTTCCTCTATTGGGGGTTTGGCTTTTTGCGCATGGGTACTACGGGGCTAGTCGCCCAAGCCATGGGGCGCGAGAGCGATACAGACGTGCGCAACCTGCTGGGGCAGTCGCTGATCATGGCGCTGGTGATTGGTAGCCTGCTGATTGTGTTTGCCTCGCCGCTGATTACGCTCGGTTTATGGCTCTTAGATGGTAGTGAAGTAGCGACCGATTTAGCCCGCGAGTACGCCCATATACGCCTCTGGTCTGCACCGGCGGTGCTCGCCAACTACGCCATTCTGGGCTGGTTTTTGGGCCAACAGAACTCCCGCGTTACGCTAATGATTCTACTGCTCACCAACAGCGTTAATATCGTGCTGGATTTATGGTTTGTGGTGGGTCTGGGAATGACCAGCAACGGCGTGGCCTGGGCGAGCGTAATCGCTGACTACAGTGCCCTAGCGTTTGGTAGCTACCTGGTGCTACGCCAGCTAACCCGACTGGATGGCCATTTTTTGCGCGAGCGTCTGCTGGCACTCGCAGCTTACACAGCCCTGTTTAACGTCAACGCCAACCTATTTGTGCGCACTCTCGGCCTGCTGTTTGCCATGGCGTTCTTTACCGCCCAGGGTGCTCGTCAAGGCGACACAGTGCTTGCTGCCAACGCTGTGCTGCTACAATTTATCATGCTCACCAGCTACGCCCTGGACGGTTTTGCCCACGCTGCCGAATCACTGATTGGGCGCGCCTATGGCCGTCAGGATTGGCAGGAATTTGCCGCCACTGTGCGCGCCGCCGCGCGATTTTCATTATGGACGGCTGGCGCTGCCGCCCTGCTGTTCGCGCTGGGCGGCAATGCGCTCATAGCGCTGCTCACCGGCCTTGAAGAGGTGCGTGCAACTGCGGCGCAGTACTTGCCCTGGATGGTCGTCATGCCGCTGATTGCGGTATGGAGCTACCTCCTTGATGGGGTGTTTATTGGCACCACTGCGGTACGTGAAATGCGTAACAGTATCTTTATTGGCCTAGCCGCCTATCTGCCCATTTGGTGGCTAACCCAGGGATTGGGCAATCATGGGCTCTGGCTGGCGTTTATGCTGTTCACGCTGGTGCGCTCGGCGGTGCTGATCGCCTACTACTATTTTCACTACCATCGCCCCTACCGGTTAAACCATTAGCGTTAAAACAGGCGCAATTAACCTCAACTACGCTAACGTAAGATTAAGCGGGCAGCTTCAACGTGAAAATTTCCGTACTCACCCGTATATTAGCTATGCCGTTACACTTCCAAGACCTTGCTTAGCCACTTCCTAATAATGAATAAAGAGAGCATCCCATGCTTAAAATGATCTCAAAACCGGCGGTAAAGCTGGTGGAGCGCTATCTCCCCGACCCGTATATTTTCGTACTATTGCTGACATTAATTGCCTCGGCCGCCGCAATCGCCATTGAGCGGCAAACACCGCTGGCAGTACTGCGCTTCTGGGGTGATGGCTTCTGGGGCTTGCTGACGTTCTCTATGCAGATGCTGCTGGTGCTGGTCACCGGTTTTATGCTGGCAAGCTCACCGCCAGTAAAACGCATTCTGCAGAAAATAGCCGGTACTGCGAAATCCCCTGGCGGTGCAATCATCCTAGTGACGCTGGTCTCATTGGCGGCCAGCTGGATTAACTGGGGGTTTGGCCTTGTGGTCGGCGCGCTATTTGCCAAAGAGCTGGCCCGGTTGATCCGCGTTGACTATCGGCTATTAGTGGCCAGTGCTTACTCAGGCTTTGTGGTGTGGCACGGCGGTTTGGCAGGTTCAATCCCGCTAACCATCGCTACCGAAGGGCATTTTTCCGCCGATCAAATTGGAGTGATTGGTACCGGCTCTACGATTTTCGCCTTCTTCAACCTCGCTATTGTGGCCTGCCTATTTATTGCCATCCCACTGGTAAACCGCATGATGCTGCCGGATGAGAAGGATAGCGTCTATGTCGACCCAAATGTTCTGAATGACGAGCCCGAGCCGGTTGGCCGCATTACTCGCCCTGCTGAACGCCTGGAAAATAGCTTTACCCTCGCCCTGCTGGTCGGAGTGCCGGGGCTGCTGTTCTTGCTTGATCACTTCCTGTTACGAAGTGGCGGCTTAAACCTTAACGTCGTTAACTTTATGTTTCTGTTCCTAGCCATTGTGTTGCACCGCACGCCACGTAATCTGCTCAATAGCCTGCACGAAGCGATTAAAGGCGGCGCGGGGATTGTCATCCAATTCCCATTTTACGCTGGCATCATGGCCATCATGGTGCAGTCCGGACTAGCAGAGAGCATGTCCGAGTGGCTGGTCTCCTTTGCCACCACCAATACACTGCCGTTCTGGTCGTTTATCAGCGCGGGTATTGTCAACCTATTCGTCCCTTCCGGCGGCGGCCAGTGGGCAGTTCAGGCACCGGTGATGCTACCGGCTGCTCAGGCCTTAGGAGCTGATATTCCGAGGGTTGCCATGGCGGTGGCTTGGGGCGATGCCTGGACTAACCTGCTACAGCCCTTCTGGGCACTCCCGGTGCTCGCCATTGCGGGCCTAAAGGCGAAAGATATTATGGGCTTCTGCCTGATTCAGCTTTTTATCACCGGCATTATTATTTCCGTCGGTCTGGTATGGTTTTAAACAACCGCCAATGACTGCCCGTCGCTCAGTTTGCCAAGCATATGAGTAGCGGGCAGCCGTTATTGGGCTCAAGTAACAGCAGGAGCACCGTATGACAGATGCCGAGATCAGCGCGAACGCTGCCCTACCTGGGCAGCATGAACTCTCCATGACCGTACTGATGACGCCCGATATGGCGAATTTCAGCGGCAAAGTGCATGGTGGCGCAATTCTTAAAAAGCTCGATGAAGTCGCTTTTGCTTGCGCCAGCCGCTATTCGGGCCACTATGTGGTGACGCTGTCGGTGGATCAGGTGTTGTTTAAGCAGCCGATTCATGTCGGCGAGCTGGTCACCTTTCTAGCCAGCGTTAATCATGTTGGTCGCTCGTCGATGGAAGTGGGCATCAAGGTCGTGGCTGAAGATATTCGTAATAAGCTGATCCGTCATACCAACAGTTGCTACCTCACCATGGTAGCGGTGGACGCTGATGGTAAACCCGCTAGCGTACCGCCGCTCAAGTTGGCCACACCGCTCCAGGAACTGCGTTTTGAAAAGGCGGCACTGCGCAAAAAATTACGCAAACAGGCAGAAAAAGAGGAACTGCTGACCCAGCAGCATTACCAGTCCCAGGCCCATTAAAGACCCAACGACAAGGAGTTCGTATGCCCGCCAGGGAACGCTATCCACACCTGCCTAAAGCGGTTGAATACGCCCATATTGGTTGGGATTTTTTTATCCTGGCGCTAGTGGTGATTAATCTATCGCTACTGCTGTTTGATTCGCTGTTTCTGCTTGACCCTATTAACCAGGGCATCGCCAACCTCGCCCCCGGTTTTCACACCTTCTACGATGACGTGATTCATAGCCGTTTTATCACCATCGACCTGGTATTTGTCAGCTTTTTTATCGCCGACGTACTGCTGGGCTGGTCAATCGCGATTGCCGAGCGGCGCTACCACCGCTGGTTTTTCTACCCCTTCGTGCACTGGTACGATGTGCTGGGCTGCATTCCCCTCGCGGGCTTCCGACTACTGCGTATTTTACGCGTTGTATCGTTAATCAATCGGCTGCATCGCCTCGGCCTTATTGATGTTACCCACTGGTACATCTATCAATTTGTGGCCAAGTATTACGACATTCTGCTTGAGGAGCTTTCCGACCGCATCGCCCTGCGTCTATTGGGCAATGTACAGCAGCAGATACGCGCCAGCGATTCGCTGACCGAGCGCGTGATTGAACGTGTGATCATGCCCCGCAAAGCTCAGCTGATTCATGAGATCGCTCAGCGGCTGGAGAGCACTATCGGCAAAGCCTACCAGCACAACCGCCAATCCATTATGGCGGCAATCAGTGATTTAGTTAGCCGCACGCTACGGGAAAGCCCCGAGATTCAGCGCCTTAATCGCCTGCCCATGGGGCAGCAGGCCACCAGCGCGATGGAAGCATCACTCAGCGGCGTTGCTCAACGGCTAGTCGATGAGCTGCTGCTAGGCATTCATTCGGATGAGTTTAGGCAGTTAGTGGAGCGCACCGCCGACAGCGGCTTCGACACCTGGCTGACGGTTGACGAAGGCAGCAACCGGGTCACCGAGCAGGTGCTGTACGACGTCCTCGAAATGCTTAAAGACCAGGTGCGCCACCAGGGCTGGAAAGACCGCTACGAGTAATTCACAAAGTGACAGGGGCTAATGGGCGTTCGGTTAAACAGGCGGCGACGATACTCAATGCCTGAATCAGTTCACTGCGATCCGCCGCGGCCCCAACACATAGCCGAATCGCTTGGGGCGCTGGCGTGCTCCCGACACAAAAGGGCTCTGCGCTGCTGACCTTAACGCCCCGCTGCAGTAGCCGTTCACACAGCTCTACGGCCCGGCTCCCCTCTGGCAGCGCAAGCCATACATTGCTGCTGTGCGAACGCCCGCTTAAGGAAAAATCTTTTAGCCATTCGGCAGCCAACTGCTGACGCTCCGCGAGCTCCTGAGTTTGCCAGGTAAGTAATTTTTCCGCCGCGGCCTGATTAATCCAATGGCAAACCACATCGACCATTAGCGGTGGCACCATCCAACTCTGAGCGCGAAGGCCTGTCGCTAACCGCTCGTGCAAGCTTTTAGGCGCACGCAGTACGCCAATTCGTAGCCCACCCGCCAGCACTTTAGCGGTACTAAACACAAACAGCGTGCGCTCCGGCGCAAGCCTGTAAAGGGGTGTACCGCGCTGCTCAGCGGGTAGATACTGCACGCCATCTTCAATCAGCCAGATATCGTAGCGCCGTGCCAACGTTACCAGTCGCTCGCGGCGCGATTCGCTTAAACACGCGCCGGTGGGGTTGTTCTGTTCCGGCGTTAGATAAATCGCTCTAGGTGGCTGCCGGGCACACTGCGCCTCAAGCAGATCCATGCGCATCCCTTCACTGTCTTGACCAATGCCTACCAACTTTAGATGCCCCTGCTGCGCAGCGCTGATGGCACCGGGATAGGTCAAGGCATCAGCGGCCAACAGCTCGCCCGGCCTTAGCAAGGTGCTGAGCGCCAAACTAAGGCCATGCTGCCCCCCCTGGGTAATGAGCAGCTCATCGGCCATCAGCGGCATACCCAAAGTATTTAACCAGCGAGCGAGTACTTCACGATGCTCATAACGCCCCTGGGCCTGTTGGTAAGTAACACCACGTGCTAATGCTGCCCCGGATTGACTTAAAGCGACCAGCGCTTCGCTCAACAGCGTCTGCCGCAACGGGTGGGGCGGTGGCAGGCTAAGGCTTAAATCGATCACACCGGCCGTTTCGTCAGCGGGAAACGTCAGGCTAAAAGCATTGTTTTGGTCTTGGCTCTTCACATAGGTGCCGCTACCCACCCGTGCCGACACCCAGCCATTGCGTTCAGCCTCAGCGTACCCCCGGGTTACCGTGCCAATGGTCACACCTAGCGCATCCGCCAAGCGGCGCTGGGGCGGCAATCGCTCCCCTGGCAGTAGTGTTCCCGCCTGGATAGCGGCTTCAATGGCACTGGCAATAGCGCGGTAACGTGAACCAGAAAATTCAGCTAGCGAAGGCACCCACATTGTCATGGTGACAATAAAACCTTTGACGTCAATTTAAACCCCATTATGCTAGCAAAAGCGGCAACAAAACAATCCTTATCACCAAATTGTATGGATACAATAAATGAATAGCGAATGGGTAATCCTCGGTCCGGCCGCGCTCTATATGATGTCGATGACGCTTACCCCAGGGCCGAACAACGTTATGCTTACCGCCTCTGGCGCTAACTTCGGCTTTAGGCGTACGCTGCCGCATATGTGGGGGATTTTAGGCGGCTGCTTTTTGTTGTTTGCAGGTATAGCACTGGGCTTGGGCGTGCTGTTTGAACGCTACCCGGCGATTCAAACGGCACTGCGCTGGATAGGCAGCGCGTATTTGCTCTATTTGGCTTGGAAAATTGCCAGCGCCCCTCCGCCCAATCTTAAGGCGCAGACCCATAGCGTACCCTTTACATTTTGGCAGGCAGCGGCGTTTCAGTTTGCCAATCCTAAAGCGTGGGTAATGGGGCTGGCGCTGATGGCGGGTTTTCTGCCCGAAAGCGGTCAGCCGATAGTCAACGCGCTAGTGCTGGCGGGCTTTGCTGAACTAGTGGGACTACCGTGCATCGCTTTGTGGGCCGCCTTTGGCACGGCGATTGGGCAGTGGATCAAAACGGAGGCCGCGTGGCGGGCGTTCAATATCACCATGGGGGCATTGACCGCCGCCTGCGTCGTGCTGATTTTAGGTTAGCCTGAAAACGAGCTGTGCTCGGCTACCGTTAGCCGCAGCGCAGCGCTTCAATGCCGTCTTGATCATCAAGATGGATATTTAAGCGATCCGGACGGTGATCCATGGTGGCCATACTACCAGGGCGCAGCACGCGTACTTGCCGAGCGCCGCTATCGCTTTGTAACTGCGCAACGTTAGCCTCGTCGAAGGGCTCACCGATAGCGGATTGAATAGCGTCTAGATCACAGCTGGCAGCCTGTTCACCGCTGGAACCGTTCGGCGCTACCGTTGGCGGCGGTGGCGCTGCGTCTACGTCGTCGTTGGCAGGGGAAATCGGCATTTGGGAACTAACGCAGGCCGTTAACAACAGTGCACAAGCGCTAACAGCAGCGAACTTAGCCAGAGTAATACGGGGTTTCATCCTTGAATCTCCAAAAATAGGGGCATGGAAACCGGTTATAAAAACCAACGGGCCGGGCGTTAGCCTAGCCCGTAGGATACCACTTGCTTTAAAACACAGTCTTACTTAATTATTCAGCGGCATCTTGGACGGCTTTACCGCCCTCTTGCACATCCTGACCAGCGCCAGAGATGGTGTTACAACCAGTTAGAACACCCGCTGTCATCAGCAGCATAAAGCTCATGGCCAATAATTTTTTCATTTTCCGTTCTCCTTAACGAGTCATTCAACATCGGGAAACTCCACTGGCAACGTCATTTGCCTCTTGGGAGTTTTTTCAGGGTAACAGCGTTTTGGCAATCGCGCTCGCTTTCCCTACGTCGCTTCGAGGCGACTATACTAGCAATTACCTAAACCCTTGCCCGGAGCCTATCCTTTGATCAAATTCGAGCTGGATGAACGCCTTGCCGCCGACACCTTCCCCATCGCAGACCTTCCGCTAAGCCGCGTGCTATTAATGAATGACGCACGCTATCCCTGGGTGATTCTAGTACCGCGCCACGCCTCTATTAGCGAAGTATTTGAGCTTCCTGCTGACGACCAGCAGCAGCTGTGGCGGGAAGCCACTCAGCTAGGTGAAGCAATGAAAACAGCGCTTGAGGGGGACAAAATCAATATTGCCTCGCTAGGCAATGTGGTTAGCCAACTGCATGTACACGTTGTGCTTAGACGGCACAGCGATGCGACCTGGCCGGCACCGGTATGGGGCAATGGCAGCCCCGAACCCTACGACCTGGATGGCCAGGCGCAGTTACGGGATCAGTTACTGGCACTTATCGACGGGCTTGATATATAGACGACTTTTACCCCGTTAATGGGTGGCCTTGACGAGCAGGTGGCTCATTGAGGAGCGGCCCACTGGCAGGCTGTGCGACGCCCGCAACGCTAAGCGAAATCCCTATTACTACTATCAGCGCACCACCGGCCAAGGCCACCCAGCCGGTGGCTTTTTGTACGCTGCGCTGGCTGTACTGCTGCTTGGATAAGCGCCGCTGCGCCCAGCCACGGGCAAAAATGCTCGCCAGGGCAAGCGCTGATACGGTTATCCCAGTGCCGATCGACATGGCCACTACCGATGCTACCCCCACCTCAAACTGACCCAGCAAGCTGGCTGCCCCCAGCATTAATACCGCCCCACTACAGGGACGCATACCAATAGCACCGACCGTCATCATCGCCGTACGCCAATCTAACGCCTGATGCGGTTCAATATGGTGAGCACCACCGCAACAGTGGCTGTGGTCATGACCATGGCTATGTTCGTGGTTTGGATTATGTTCATGGTCTTGATTATGTTCATGGCCTGGGCTGTGCGAATGAGCCGCTCGCTCCGGCTGATAGGCTCGCCGCAACTGCTTGACGGCCCGCCAGCATAGCCACGCCCCTAACGCCGCCACCAGCAGAAAACTAGCCTGCTCTACCCAGGCAACGCTACCCATGGCCTGCCGGGTTATCCAGCCTAGGCCGTAAACCAGCACAACGACCAGCGCAATGGCGGTCACGCCTTGCAGTAAGGAGGCAGCAAAAGAGAGCCCCAAGGCGCGCTTTACCGCACCGCCGTGGGAGGCTAAGTAGGTCGCCAAGACGGCTTTACCGTGCCCCGGCCCGGCGGCATGAAAGACGCCATAAGCGAAGCTAATGCCTAGCAGGCTCACCCAGGTCGCCATGGTGGGGGTGCGCGACAGTTCGGTAATCGCCAGCGTTAGCGAACGGTGCAGATCACGCTGCCAACCAAGTAGCTGATAGCTCACGCTCTGAAACCCGCCTTGCCAAACGATGATGAGCACTGCTGCGGCTAGCAGCAGACCCAGCATTAACCCTAATTGACGTGTAAAGGGCCGTGTTAAAAACATTTAACCGCTCCACCGAAAAAGCTGTTATAAAGTAACAAGGCCATAAAATAGCACGGCTCTGCCTGTTTTCGAACAGCGCCTAGCGACAATCAACTTGGCCGGTTTCGGCAAAATAGCGCCCCAAGCCGGGCTCACCACTCTCATCTTTATCGAGCAGCGCCGCTTGCATCACCAACTCAGGGTCGGGATCCGCGGGGAGAATAGACAACTCACAGACAGGCTCACCGTGAAGTATCAGTGCATCATCCCGTGGCTGGCCACCTTCCTCCTCGTGCACCACTTCGATGTAGTAGGTGGGGTCAAACACTTGGTAGCTAAGCATGGCATCTGTCAGCGGTTGGGGCGCTTCCAGCGGCAGGATAAACATAAAGGTAAGCCGCCCATCCCGCTCCATGGCGGTATATTCGCTTACCTCACCCAACGCCTGGCGTTCACCATTAATACTCACTTCGGTTAAATAGTGCTGCGCGGCGAGATTATCGCGAATCTCTTTGCCAAGCTGATCCAGCCCCTCCTCTAGACTGGCGTTTTCCACCTGCTGTAGTTCTTCAAAAACGACCAGGCTGTAGAAGGGATCCATCCGCCAGGTTTGATGCAGGCCACTCACCATGCCCTGATCATCGGTGATGACCCGCACACTCAGGTCGATCCAGCCGTGAGGGTGGGCACGGGCATCGGGGCTGACCACAAAGCCACTCATACCCAAGCAAACGGCTACTGCGGTACCCGCCCACTTCATGGCGCGACACCTAATTTATGTTGCAAGGCGACAAGCCAAGGGTCGAGCAAATAGGGCGGCAAGGGCTGACTTCCCTTCAGCGCCGACACACTAACGCGGCTGCCCCTGCCCTCTTCGCTTACCTGCAGTTGCAGGCGATACTCCGGCCAGCGGGCAAGGGATGCCTCGGCGCGCCCCAACGACAGATCCGCATGGCGTACCACATAGCCCTGCTCCACCATCAATTCCACGGCTTCGCGGAAGGTTTCCTCTGAAGAGGTAGCGTAAACCAGTTCACGGGGTTCCAAAGGCGTTGTCGTCGCGCAGCCAACCAATCCACCCAGTAGCCCGATTAACAACCAGTGGCGCATTCTCATAACGGCCTCCCGGTCGCAGGGACGGTTTGCGTAAAACTGGTTTGAAAGCGCTGACAGAAATCGTCGTTGCTGGCACTGTAGGATTCACGCAGATCACCCCAGTGATCGAAGCGGCGAATATCTCGGGATATACGTATATGCGTGTCGTCCACCAATAGCGATACACGCTCCACCTCCACCGGCTGCTGGCCCACGCCACCGCCATAACCAATCCCCCCGATGCCAAAACCGACACCGGAACCACCGCGCCCTATGCCCACACCACCAAACAGGCGCATTCCACGCCCATAGCTGTAGGCATCATCGTAAGGATCATAATAGCCGTGCAGTGGCCGTTCGCGGCTGGCGCTGATCAAGCCCAGGGAAGTATCGGTAGAGTTCAGGGTAAACCCCCACTCGGTGAGCACCTCAACGCTGGTTTCCAGCGCCCGCTCATGGGTGGCGGGGAAATAGCACGAAGCCGCTGGCGCTGGTTCCGCTTGGGGCAGACGGTCAGGAACCACTTGGCAGCCAGCAAGTACCAGCAGACAGGTTAAGCTTATGGGTATCGACTTCATGTTAGTCCCTCTAAATGGGCGAGGCCGCTGGTTTGGCGCAGGCTAGCGCGCTAAGCTCGCCAAAAGTGGTCATACTTAACTGACATTGTAGGGTAATGAAGACACCGTATTGAAGACACCGTATTGAAGACACCGTATTGAAGACACCGTATTGAAGACACCGTTTTGCGGAGATCGTGCTAATGAATGTTTTGCTTTGCCCCGACAGCTTCAAAGATGCACTGAGCGCCCAAGACGCCGCAACTGCCATGGCGCGGGGCGTGCAGCGCGCTGCACCTGAGGCGCACATTCAAGTCTGCCCTTTAGCGGACGGCGGCGAAGGCAGTCTAGACGCACTCATCGCCGCTACTGGTGCCGAGCGGCGCCAGCTAAACGTTCAAGATGCCCTGGGCCGCCCTCGTCAAGCAGCCTGGGGATGGCTGAGCGACCAGCGTACCGCGTTTATTGAGCTGGCTGAAGCCAGCGGATTACAGCACTTAGCGGCCGACGAGCGTAATGCGCTACACACCTCTACCTTTGGGGTGGGTGAACTACTGCTGGCGGCACTGGATCAAGGCGCAGAAAAAGCGCTTTTGCTGCTTGGCGGCAGCGCCACCAATGACGGCGGCGCCGGTATGCTGCAGGCACTGGGCGCGCGCTTTTTAGATCAGAGCGGCGAACTGCTTCCCCCCGGCGGCGCGGCGCTTAACCAATTGGCTAGCTTAGAACTCGATGGACTAGACCCGCGGTTAGCCAAGTTTAGCCTGGAAGCCGCCGTTGATGTGGACAACCCGCTGCTAGGCGAACGTGGTGCCAGCGCGGTATTTGGCCCGCAAAAAGGTGCATCACCTGAAGAGGTCGAGCAGTTGGATCGTGCGCTGGGTCACTTCGCCGATATCAGCGCTCATGCATTAAGCGATGATTATCGAATGCTACCGGGCGTAGGGGCCGCGGGCGGTATGGGGTTTGCGGCCAAGGCTTTTTTAAATGCCACGCTAAAGCCCGGTATTGAGATGATTATGCAGCAGGCCGGCATGGCTTCGCTGTTGGCCCGTGCCGACCTGGTGATTACCGGCGAAGGCCGTTTGGATGGGCAGAGCCTGGCGGGTAAAACGCCCATCGGCGTTTCCCGTGCTGCCAAACGTCTCCACAAACCCGTCATCGTGCTGGCGGGCAGCCTAGGCGATGGTTGGCAAGCCTGTTTTGATGAAGGCGTCACCGCCGCTTTCGCGTTAGCCGATGGCCCCATGACGTTAGCTGACGCACTACCGCGCACCGCTAAACTGCTGGAAGCGCGCTGTGAAAGCCTGCTTCGTCTGTGGGTACACAGACCTTGAAATGTATGTAGACCTTGAAAAAAGCTCTCGCCGCCAGCATCTATTAAATCAGCAAAGGGTAACGAAAGTGGCTTAATGTCGAAGCACCAATGGCAAAGCGCTAATTTCAAAGTTCTATTTCAAAGATCTATGGCCGCGATGCAAAAAACTTGTTTTGCATCGCTACAGTTACACCCTATTCTGAAAGCACGCATCAACCGCCGCCTACTGTGGCATAAACACTGCGGCATAAAGAGGAAGCAGGATATGACTGACACCAACAGCATTGGCCTACACGAAGGTAGCGCTAGTCAACTCGCAGAAAAGCTCAACCACCTGCTGGCCAATTACCAAATTTTCTATATGAACGTACGCGGCTACCACTGGAATGTTCGCGGTAGCGACTTTTTCGAGCTGCACGCCAAGTTTGAAGAGTTCTACACCGACCTGCTGACCAAAGTGGACGAGGTTGCCGAGCGCATCCTGACCCTGGGTCACAAGCCGGTACACGCCTACAGCGACTACGTAACGCTGTCGCGCATTCAGGAAGATAAAGACGTTCACGATGGCACCACCTGCGTCAAAGGCGTGCTGAAAGGCTACCAAACCATCATTGAGCTGCAGCGTGAGCTGCTGGCGCTTGCCTCTGACGCCGACGATGAAGGTACCGCGGCGCAAGCCGGTGACTACATTCGCGAGCAGGAAAAAACCATCTGGATGCTCAACGCCTATTTAAGCAAGTAAGCGTCATCTTTTGATGTAAGAACGGCACCGTCTAGGTGCCGTTTTTGTATTCGCGTAGGAGAACTAGCGCTGATCGGCAAGATCTTCAATCAGCGCCCGCAGCATTGACCAAAACTCCTCCACAGAGGCGATCTCTACCCGCTCATCCGGCGAATGGGCGCCGCGAATCAGCGGGCCAAAAGAGATCATCTCCAAATGCGGGTATTTGCCGCCAAGAATGCCGCACTCGAGCCCGGCATGAATCACCTTCACCTCCGGCTCACGGCCCAGCAGCGCCGCATGGCGGGCTTTAAAGGTCGCTAGAAGCTCGCCATTCGGATTCGGCGCCCAACCTGGGTAGCTGTTCTCAACTTTTACCCGTGCGCCGATCAATCCAAACAGCGCTTGAAAGCGATCCCCCATGGCCACCACCGCACTGTCGTGGAGTGAGCGTACCAGTGCGCAGAGATGTAACCGGCCATTTTCCAGGCTTAGCACGCCCAGGTTATTGGAGGTTTCCACTACGCCTGGCACATCCGCGCTCATCCGCTCGACGCCACAGGGGGCAGCGTGAAGCGCGGCCAGCAGCATAACGCTGGCGTCCAAGGTTAGCGGCTCCGCGTCGGGTATCTCAGTCAGACGTTGGGCGCTAATTTTAAGGCCGCTGTCGCCACTGCCTAACTCTCTTAACAGAATCGTTTCCAGCCCGGCGATAGACACCATGGCTGCATCCACTTCATCGGCGGGCAGTGCCACCTGGGCAAAGGCTTCCCGGGGAATCGCATTGCGCAAGGTGCCGCCTTGGTAGCTAATCAAGCGCGCATCAAACGCCTCAAGGGAGCGCAGCACTCTAACCAACAACCGGTTGGCGTTACCCAGCGGCTTATGGATATCCGCGCCGGAGTGGCCACCCTTCAGGCCGGTCAAGACGATTTCGATCACCCGTTCGTGGTCGCCAGCGGCGGCACTGGGCAGTTGGGCATCGACTTCAACGTCGGCCCCGCCCGCACAGCCAATATAGACCTGCCCCCGATCTTCGCTATCCAGGTTGAGTAGCAGCGAACCTTCGAGCCAATTTTCAGCCAGGTTCAGAGCGCCGCCCATGGAGGTCTCTTCTTCCAAGGTGAATAGCGCTTCCAACGGCCCGTGGCGTAAATCAGGGTCTTCCAGCACGGCGAGAATCGCCGCCACGCCCAATCCGTTGTCTGCGCCCAAAGTGGTGCCATCGGCGTGCAGCCAGCCGTCGGCCACATAGGTACTGATCGGGTCGCGGGTAAAGTCGTGAGCATGATCGCTGTTGGCCTGGGCCACCATGTCCAGGTGGCCCTGGAGTACCACGCCGGGCGCCTGTTCGCAGCCGGGAGAGGCTGGCTTAAGCAGGCGTAAATTACCGAAGGTATCCCGGTCGTGGGCGAGGCCTTGGGCATCGGCCCAGCTTTCGAGGGTAGCGACGAGTGCCGCCTCATGCCCAGAGGGGCGCGGCGTATTACAAAGCGTTCGAAAGTGGCGCCAAACCAAGGAGGGCTCAAGCGCGTCAAGATGTGCGTTCATAAAGACTCTTCGTTATCGGTAACCGATCTACTTTACCTCAATGAGGCTGTTGACAGCGAGGCGCAGGGATTTCACTGCGTCGTTATGAGCATCCGCCAGAGCGATATTTTGGAACGCCCAGGCAGATAATTGTTGATGTGCCTGCTGTTGTGTCTCAGTTAAAGCGCGGTGGCTGGCTACGCGGGCCAAGGCTTGCAGAGCCGAGCGGGCAAGAGCGGGGTCGCGATGGGCGGTCGCTACGTCCTCGATATCCTGCCACTCGCGGTCACTCAGTGGCATGCTTGGCATTTGAGCGAGCAGCACTACGAGCACTGCTGCGGGTAGCGCCTTGAGTTCAAAAGCCAGCAGAGCTGGGAGCGCCGTCTGGAAGCGCTCACTAAGATCAGCAAGCACCGCCTCGCCCTCTGAATTCAACGCTTTGGCCACCATAACAGCGAACTCCCCGGTGGATGTCTCCCGAGTAATCCCTAAGCGTACCGGCGTAAAACCCAGCGCCAGCCAAAAGCGCAGCAGTGACGCTTCAGCGCCGAAGGTCGCGCCATAAAGTGCAGCACCTTGCTGCTTGGCAGCGTCCATATCCTCGCCTAGTAACGCTTGCCCCAAGCCTTGGCGTCGCCGCTCGGGGTGGGTAGCGATACGTACCACTCGACGCCAGCGGGCAGTCAATGCCTCACGGCTACCGGCATGGGTTGCCAACGATTGCGCCAACAAATGCCCCTGGGGACGTCGTTCACCGCGGGCGACCCGGTCGGCAAGAGTGGCCTCAAAGCCGCCCTCTTCACGGGTGACCAACACCGCTTGAGGTTCACCTGCCTGCTCAATCATGCGTAGCTGAGCACCCGGGCTGTCAAGCAGTTGGCGCAGGTCATTGGGAGAGGTGCGGTAGTGCGACTGTACCAGCAGCCCAAACAGCTTCTCCAACATAGCGTCTTGATGGGCGAGGCGAGCTCGATCAATCACCTTGGTTGCCACTGCGCTGCCATCCGTCTGAGCGCTGGGCAGCGGTGCTTTTAACAACAGCAGTTGATTGACCAGAGCTTCCAACGGGTCGCCGCTGCGCCAGCGGATCGGTGCGTTAAGCGTTAGCGCTTTCCACTGGGGCGTCAGGCGATCAAGGGTCGCGCGAAAGCGCAAGGCGAAGCCTCTTCCCGACCCCTCATAGCCGTGCACCGTGGTGGCAAAAGCAATACGCGGAAAGACCGCGAGCCACTGGCCCAACAGTGCAGCGGGAATCGCCGCCGCCTCATCGACCATTAGATAACTGCCATCACCGCCCTGCTGCTGAGCTTTAACCTGCTCGGTGAGCACATCCGGGGGTAAAAACATCAGCTCGCTGCCCTCGGCCAATACAAAGTGGCCGGTAGCGACACGACGGCCATCCGGGCAGAGTTCCGCTACCCGCTCGAACACGCTCTCCACCGCACTCAGCCGCGGCGCGGTGAGCACTACTCGTTGGGCTTTGTGGGTCAGCAGCCGAGCACAGGCAATGCCCAGCGCGGCGCTTTTGCCGCGCCCACGATCAGCGGTTATTACCAACGGGCGGCGGCGCTTTAAGCCAACCAGCTGTGTCACTGCGTAGGCTTGGTCTGAAGTCAGGCAGTCGCTATCGCCACTTGCGGCTTCATCTGCTTTGCGCGCAGGCAGTCGAGGTAGATACAGCGTCTGGTCAGCGCGCCAGCGCACTACCTGAGACGAGGCCTGCAACTGGCGCGCTAAGCGCGCCAGGTAGTGGCAGCTCAGCTCTGACCAGCGCCAGGGATGATCAGCAAAACGTGCGTAATCTGGATCCGGTGACTCTCCCCACGGCTGCGGGGTGAGCAATACCAGCAAACCACCGGCGGTGAGCGTTCCCGCCAGCGCCCCCAAGGCTTCGGGATCAAACCCGGTGCGGTGGGTGTCGAGCACTACCAACTGGTGTTCTGCGCCCAGGCGCGTGCGCGCCTTGCGTGGCGACAGGTGTTCGCCCCCCACCCATAACGGCGCACTCCAGGGGAGGGCTTGCCATAAAGCCTGCGCAAGGGATTGGCACTGCTCGGCATCGCCGCTTAGCCACACAAGCTGGCGCCAGCGGCGGCGGGCCAAACGCTGCGCATGATGAACCAACGCCGCCACCATCCGCGCTTGCGGTTTATTCTCTAGCACATGGATATTTAACAAATGATTTCCTGCTCCAGCGCGACTGCTTCCCATCACGTTACCCTATTAAGTGTGTAAGTGTGCCGCTGAGCCTCTTATGGAGCGCTTATGCTACAACTTTGGTTGAACAATTTAACTCCTTTCAACGTTCTTGAGAGACGCAACTACTCATCTCGACGCTTAAAAAACAACATAACTATTTGTTTTAATTAAACCAATAGGGTTTTCCCATAAAAACCAACGGCTGAAATCTCTTACATTACTGATATTGCACTGCAGCGGGGTTGTTGTGCTAATTTAGCTCTGCAGCGCTAAAACCCATGTTTACGTAAACGTAACCCAGCAGCGCTGCACTTTCCTGCATCCAGGTACCCAACACTAATAACGCCACGCGCCAAACCAGGAAATACATCATGAAAACAATGAACAAATTTGCCCTCACCGGCCTTGCCGCTGGTATTGCCTTCGCTGCCTTAACGACCACCGCCCAAGCACAAGAAGAGTGGACAATGACCAGCACCTGGCCGGAAAACCTTGACCTGATCAAGATTGACCAGCACTGGGTGGAACTGGTCAATCAATTGGCGGGAGAAGAGCTACAGATCAATTTCCGTGCCGGCGGTACGCTGATGCCCGGCACAGAAGTATTTGACGCCACCGAAACGGGCAGCATTGAAGCCGCAGGCGACTGGCCGGGCTATTGGGCCGGCTTGAACCCCGCTTTTTCACCACTGGCCACGACCACCAGCCTGTTTAATGGCGTTGATTACCTTAACTGGATTCAGCAGTGGGGCGGCCGCGAGCTGTACGAAGAGATCTACGGCCAGTTCAACATGGTTTATCTGCCTTACGGCATTACCAACAATGAGTCGGGCTTTATGGGCCGCACCCCGATTGAAAGCATTGCCGACCTGGAAGGCAAGCGTCTGCGCCTTTCGGGCCGCGACCAGGGCCGCGTACTCGAAGAGCTGGGCGGCTCGCAAGTCACTCTGGCGGGTGGTGAAGTCTACCAAGCCATTGAACGCGGCGTTATCGATGCGGGTGAATTCTCCACCCCTGGCGTTGATTTCAATGCCGGTTTTGCCGAAGTGGCGGACTACTGGGCAACCCCCGGTTGGCACCAGTCTGCCAGCGTATTTGGCGTAATGATCAATAAAGACGCCTGGGACGCCCTCTCAGAAGAGACCCAAGAGACTCTGCGTATTGCGGCGGATGCCACCATGGCATGGTCACTGGCCTGGTCTGAGCGCCAGTCGACCGAAGCCACACAGAAGTTCATCGACGCAGGCGTCACGATCAATCAGTTCTCTGAAGAAGATTTGGCGCGCATTCAGGAAGTCACCAACGAAGTGATTCTGCGCGGTGCTTGCGAATCTGCTGACCACGCCAAGGTCTACCAGTCGATGATTGCCTACCTTGAGCACTACGCAACCTGGCGCGATGTTTCCGCTCCTTTCAACATGAGTCGCGTGATGGATAACCTGCCCTCACTGGAAGAGATCGAAGCCTGCCTGTAAGGCGCTTCTGTGCCGCCTTGGTGTTTGCCAGGGCGGTTTTTTTGTGCTGACCGCGGAGATCTTCCATGAATGCGATTGCCAAGGCGATCGATGCCATCAATGAAGCTTTTGGGCGTGTCATCGCTCCATTGATTGCCATCATTACCCTGATTGTTCTTTACGATATTGCGTCACGCTTTCTGTTTGGGCGCCCTAGCGACTGGGCATTTGACGTGACCAAAATGCTGTTTGGCGCCCACTTTATGCTAATGGCGGCCTATGGGCTCAAACATCATGCCCACGTGGAAGTCGATATATTAAAACGTCTGCTGTCGCGCAAAAAGCAAGCGGTGCTGGAATTGCTTGGTTACCTGATTTTCTTTGTCCCCTTTATCTGGATGCTGATCACCCTGGGCTGGAGCTTCTTTGAACGCGCTTGGAGCCGCGGTGAAACCACCTATGGCATGGTCTCAATCCCGGTCTACCCGATCAAAGGGGTGATTGTGGTCGCCGCTATCCTGATTCTGCTGCAGGCAATTGCCATTGTGCTGCGTGCCATCATGCAGCTTCGTGAGGAGGCATCAGCATGAACCTAAGTCCTGAAGTACTCACGCTGGTGATGTTTGGCGGCCTGATGGTGGGGCTGTTTATGGGCCACCCGTTGGCGTTTGTGCTAGGCGGTGTAGCCGTTATCGGTGCCTTTCTTGGCCCCGGCGAGCGCATTCTCGGCACCCTGATCAACAATATTTTCGGTAACGCCATGGATAACTATGTCCTGGTCGCGATACCGCTATTCATATTGATGGCGAGGTTCTTAAACGACTCTGGTGTTACTGAGAAGATGTTTGACGCCATGCGCCTATTGCTGGCGAACCTGCGCGGTGGCTTGGCGCTTACCGTGGTCATTGTATCGGTGCTGCTAGCGGCTACCACCGGTATTGTTGGCGCTTCAATTGCAGTAATGGGCATGATTGCCCTGGTGCCGATGCTCAAGTATGGCTACAACAAAGAGCTGAGCGCAGGCGTTATTATGGCCAGCGGCTGTTTAGGCATCTTGATTCCGCCCAGCATCATGCTCATTCTGATGGCCAGCTACTCACCGGTTTCCGTGGGCGCACTGTTTGCTGGCGCGCTGATTCCCGGCCTGCTACTTGGGGTCATGTATGCACTCTACGTACTGATCATCTGCTACATCAAACCGCACTATGGCCCTAAGGTACCAGCCGAAGAACGCGCCGAAGTCAGCACTAAACAACTGCTGATCATGTTGGCGAAGTATGTGCTTCCCCCCATGTCGTTGATCCTGGGCGTGCTGGGCGCGTTATTTACCGGCGTCGCCACCGCCACTGAAGCATCCGCTATCGGCGTCTTTATCGCCTTTATCCTGTTTATGATCTTCGGCGACCGCAAAATCAGCACCTGCTTCTGGACGATGATAGAGGCGGGCAAGACCACCACCATGGTCATGCTGGTACTCGTCGGTGCTACTGCCTTTACCGGTGTGTTCTCGCGCGGTGGCGGCATGACCGTGATTAGCGACCTTGTGCTGGCAATGCCTGGCGGCACCATTGGGGCACTGATTCTGATGCTGTTCCTGGTATTTATCCTGGGCATGTTCCTGGATTGGACCGGCATCGTACTGCTGAGCTTCCCGATCATGCTGCCCATCGTCGAAACCATGGGTGTGGATATGCTCTGGTTCGTGGTGATGGTGGCGGTAGTGCTGCAGACATCGTTCCTGACCCCACCCTTTGGCTATGCGCTGTTCTACTTAAAAGGCGTGGCACCACCCGGGGTCGAAATCGTCGATCTGTACAAAGCGGTCGTGCCCTTCGTCGCCTTGATTCTGCTGGCCTGTACGCTAATGGCGTTCTTCCCGTGGTTGATTACCGGCCTGCCTAGAATGCTGTTGGGCGGTTACTAGGTCCTTTGAACTTAAGCTTAACGTCCAACCATTATGGCCCGCTTCGGCGGGCTTTTTTGCACCACCTACCCGCCTGCAAAGCTGCAGCAGCGCAGCGCCAGTGCTACTATTCACGCCCGTCACTATTTCGCATCAAGTGCGCTGCACCACTTTACGCTGCTGCAAGGAGTGTTCGTTTGTTCAGATCCGGCTATCGCGGGCTATTCGCCTTCTCCTCTTCACTTAGCCATCGCGCTAGCCCCTGGTCGATTGCCCTGATAGCAGTAGCGTTCGTCGTGGCGCTGCCTGTGCTGGTAGTGTTTGCCCATATTGCGATGCCCACCGATGGCGTTTGGCAACACTTGGCCAGCACCGTACTTGGCCGCTATTTGAACAACACCTTCTGGCTCGTTACGACCGTAGGACTCGGCACGCTTATCATTGGTACCGGGACGGCCTGGCTGGTGGTCATGTGCCGCTTTCCAGGCAAGCGGCTATTCGAGTGGGCGCTACTACTGCCGTTAGCAGTACCCACCTACGTTATCGCCTACGCTTACACCGACTTTCTCCAATTTGCCGGGCCGTTACAAAGCCTACTACGCGAGACATTTGGCTGGGAGTATGGCGACTACTACTTTCCCAATATTCGCTCCCTTGGTGGCGCCGCGACGGTGATTACCCTGGTGCTTTACCCCTATGTCTACCTGCTGGCCCGCGCCTCGTTTTTAGAGCAGTCGGTCTGCGTACTGGATGTGGGCCGCACTCTTGGCCGCGGCCCCTGGAAACTGTTTGCCAGTATCGCCGTACCGTTGGCACGCCCGGCGCTGGTGGGTGGGGTATCGCTGGTTCTGATGGAAACACTTAACGAGTTTGGGGCGGTTCAGTTCTTCGGCGTGGATACCTTTACCACCGGCATCTACCGCACCTGGTTTGGCATGGGTGAACAGGTAGCGGCGGCACAGCTGGCGGCATGCCTGCTCACCTTCGTGATTGTGCTAGTGCTGCTGGAGCGCTGGTCACGGGGTAAACGCCGCTACTTCCACACCACCAATCGCTATCAGCAGTTGCCCGAGTACGCGCTGCACGGCTGGCGCGCTGCTGCGGCGACACTAGCCTGCCTGGTGCCGGTGCTGGTGGGCTTTTTACTGCCCAGTGGCATTCTGCTCAATCTAGCCCTGCAAGGGGGTGATTCACTGTGGGGCTCGCGATTTATTGGCTACGCCTGGAACAGTCTGGGGTTGGCAACAGTGGCTGCGCTAATCGCCGTGGGCTTGGCCGTTGTGCTGAGCTACGGCGTACGCATGCACGATACGACGTTTGCGCGGGTGGCTTCTCGCGTAGCCTCTATGGGCTACGCGATTCCCGGTTCGGTAGTCGCGGTGGGTATTCTGATTCCGTTTGCCTGGTTGGATAACGCCCTCAACACCTGGCTGAATAATCACTATGGCTACATCGTTGGCCTGGTCTTCAGTGGGTCGGCGTTTATTTTGTTATACGCCTATGTCGTGCGTTTTCTAGCTGTCTCGTTCAACGCTGTTGAGGCGAGCTTAGGCAAAGTAACCCCCAGCATGGACGCCGCCTCGCGCACCCTGGGTCAAACGGCAGGGGGCACGCTGCGCCACATTCATACACCAATGATGCGCAGCAGCCTGTTGGCGGCGGGAATTTTAGTCTTCGTTGACGTCATGAAGGAACTGCCCGCGACGATTATTCTGCGCCCCTTCAACTTCGACACCCTGGCCGTGCGGGCGCATAATCTCGCCTCTGACGAGCGATTGGCCGAAGCATCGACCTCATCATTGGCAATTGTGGTAGTGGGCATCCTGCCGGTCATTCTGCTTAGCATGGCCATGCGTCGCTCACGTCCCGGCGCTCAGTCGTAAAAGCTAAATGCCAAGCACTAATTGCTAGACCACAAGGGGAAAAACAAATACCTGTGAAAGGTCGAGATGAATATCCACCGGCTGCCCCTCCGCGGGTAAAAACACCCCAGGTACGCGGGCGTGCAGGTGGGCCTCAAGGCCGTTTCCACCATGGGCACACAGGTGTAGAAGGCTGGTCCGCCCCAGCAGCTTCGCCATTACCACATGGCTATGGCGGTGCTCATCCGCAGGCAGTTCACGCTCAACAATACGCAGCGCCTCAGGGCGAATCATGACCTGGGCGTCACTGCCTTCCGCTAGCCCACCGGCCGGCACCCGCCCCACGGGCGTGTTAACCGCGCCATTATGCACCTTGCCCTGTAGCTCATTGACGTCGCCAAAAAAGGTCACGACAAAAGGGTCTTGAGGTGAGCAGTAAAGCTCTCGCGGCGTTCCCGTTTGCACGATCCGGCCATCCCGCATTAGCGCGATGCGATCGGCCATAAACATGGCCTCTTCGGGGTCATGGGTCACCAGCAACGTCGCCGCGCCGACTTTTTTAAGCACGTGCAGCGTATCGTCGCGGATTCGGTCTCGCAGCCGCGCATCAAGGCTTGAAAACGGTTCATCCAACAGCATTAAGCGCGGAGATGGCGCCAGCGCCCGTGCCAAAGCCACCCGCTGCTGTTGCCCGCCGGATAGCATGTGTGGGTACACATCGATATACGCGGCCATCCCCAACTGCTCAAGCAGTTTGGCCGCCTGCTCCCGACGCTCGCGAGAAGCTAAATGTTTAAGCCCAAAGGTGACATTCTCCAAAACGGTTAAGTGGGGGAAAAGTGCCGAGTCTTGAAACGCCAGCCCGACATTGCGTTTCTCCGGCGGCACGTGACGCTGGCCCGGGCCTGCAATATAAATATCCTCCAAGGAAACGCTGCCCTCTTGCAGCACTTCAAGGCCCGCAGCGATACGCAGCAGCGTTGTTTTGCCACAACCAGAGGGGCCTAATAGGCAGACCACCTCTCCTGGAGCAACGCTTAAATCCACCCCTTTTACAACCGTATGGCCATCATAAGCGTGGCGTACATTACGCAGGGTTAACGCCGAAGAGCCAGGCGCTTCCTCAGCAGCCCTTCTTTCAGTTACCTTTAGAGTTGCCGTCATAAATCACCGCTATTAATTAGCACTGTCTGAATAGCACTTTCCAGGTGAGCAAACCGCACCTCTAAAAGACTAAACGCGGATTCAGTACATTTGAAAGTTGTTTGCATTCTATTTTTAATTGCCCTGATATGCACGTACCACCTTTTGGGTAGGCATTTACTCTTGACTGAAGGCATACGAAACGCTTCAATAACAATGTTAATAATGTAACTTATTATCATTCAATAAATAAGGATGTGCTTGATGAAAACCGTACGCTTTGTTGCTCCGATGGCAGCGATGATGGTGGGCGCTACGTTTGCCGGTCAGGTCGCGGCAGACGAGCTCAACCTTTACTCCGCACGCCACTACGACTCTGACGAGCGCCTCTACGATGCGTTCACCGAAGAGACAGGCATCGAAGTCAACATCCTTGAAGGCGATTCCGACCAGTTGATCGAGCGCATTCAGCGCGAAGGCGTGGCCAGCCCTGCAGATATCATGCTCACTGTCGATGCTGGCCGCCTCTGGCGCGCTGAAGATGAAGGCATCTTCCAAAGCGTCGAGTCGGACGTTCTCAACGAGCGCCTGCCCGAAGCCATGCGCCACCCTGACGGCCTGTGGTTCGGCTTTAGTCAGCGCGCACGGGCTATTTTCTATAACCGTGAAAACTTCGATCCGAGCCAGATCACTAGCTACGAAGACCTTGCCGACCCGCAGTTTGAAGGCAAGGTGTGCATTCGCTCTTCCAACAACATTTACAACCAGTCGCTGCTGGCCGCAATGATCGAGCACCACGGTGAAGAGGGTGCTGAAGAGTGGGCCCAGGGCGTGGTCAATAACATGGCGCGGGATCCGGAAGGTGGCGATACCGACCAGATTCTGGGCGTGGCCAGCGGCGAGTGTGACATCGCCGTGGCTAACCACTACTACTATGTTCGCCTGCTAAAATCCGACGACGACGCCGAGCGTGAAGCGGCTCGTAAAGTGGGGATTATTTTCCCCAACCAGGATGACCGCGGCACTCACGTGAACGTTGGCGGAGCCGGTGTGGTGGAAGGTGCGCCTAACCGCGAAAACGCCATTCGCTTCCTCGAATACCTGTCTTCCGACACTGCTCAGGAAATTTTCGCCTCCGGCAACAATGAGTTCCCGGTAGTTGACGGCATCAAGAAAGACCCGGTGCTGGAATCCTGGGGCAACTTCAAAACGGATGACGTGAACATCAGCGTGCTGGGTGAGAACAACCCTGAAGCGATCCGCATTTTTGATCGCGTCGGCTGGCGTTAAGCCCCCCTCTGCCCGCATTGAAGGAAGAACCTCGCTAGGCAAAAAGCACCTAAGTAGAGGCTAGAAACACCCGCAACTGCGGGTGTTTTGCGTTATAGCGCTTCTAAACATGCTGGCACTGGCGGAAAGCGCCGGGGACGACCATCTTCCTGCATATAGAGGGTACGCACCTGACTTTCAGGCAGCTCTAATGGCACGTGGCTAGAAATAACCAGAATCCCATGCTGTGCGCGGCGCACAAGGCTGGTGACGACATGACGCCGAGTTACCGCGTCAAGCCCGGCTAACGGCTCGTCGAGCAGCAGAATGGGCCGTCGCGCCAGCAGCACCCGCCCCAGGGCGATACGTCTCGCCTGACCTCCAGAGACAGCTGCTCCATACTCGCCCAAAGGTGTCTCAAGCCCCAGGGGCAACCCTCGCGCCCAGGTGCCTAGCGCCAAATCATCAAGAACGCTCCACAGCTCACTATCACCGGCATGACGGGCACCAAGGCGTAGATTTTCCGCCAGACTCATGTCAAACAAATCCCACTGTTGGGGCAGATAGCCGACGGCGTTGTGCATTGACCACTGCTCAATGGGATAACCATTAAGACAACACTCCCCGGACAGCGGCAGCAACTCGCCGGCCAATACCTGCAACAAGGTCGATTTGCCACACCCCGAGGGGCCATGTAAACAGAGTATTTCACCGCTCTTCAACGCCAGGCTGATACGTTGCGGCCCCACCAGTGCGCCAGGCAGGCGTGCTGTTAATTGGCTGACATTTAGCTGCCAGCTGAGCGGTGCGGTTTCAGCCTCCTCAATAGCGATTTGCGCCCTCGGCGCCCCTTCCGCCAGGGTATTGAGACGATTCCGTGCGGCAAAGCTCGCGCCCAAGGCAAGAAAACTATGGGTCAGTGGTGCCAATATTTCCCCTAATGCCAGGATCGCCAAGACGGCAGCTAACAGCATTGGCACCGTCAAATGGCTGGCCGCTAACAGCGCTTCTGCCTGCCATAGCACACTAACGATGGCAGCTCCCAGCGCCACCTGCTGCAACGCGGTGGTCAGGCTAGCAAGCAGTTGCTGGCGCTCCTGATGCGCCAAGTAGTCGGCGTCCCATTTTTTCACTCGTTGGGCCATCTCTGGCCATCGCCCCCACAACACTAATGAGGTAATGGCTGCCAAGGGTTCAATCAGTGCCACCCGACGACGCTCAGCAAGTTCGGCACTCTGGCGTGCCTGATCAATACCGCGCCATAACGCCAGTAACGGCAACCCCAGCCAGGCTAACAGCACTCCTGGCAAAGCAGCCCACATCAGGGTGCCACTCAGCCAGTAAAGCCCTGCCATGACAACCACCACCATTAACCCGGCCCAGCCCCAGGGCAGGAGCGCCCGCAATACCACCTGATCAAGCTGGTCTATATCGGTCACAAGGCGATGCATAGCGTTAGCCGTGCCGTGGTGAGAAGGACTGGAAGCCGCCTGCAATAATGGCTTTTTCCCCAATGCCATGAACAACCGACAACGCAGATCCTTCAGCAACCCTAGCGCGGCATCATGGGACGCTAGGCGTTCACCGTAGCGCCCGGCCGTGCGTACAATGGCACACAGACGAATCAGCGCTGCGGGGCGAAAATAGTCGAAACCGAAGGCGGTCGCCGTCATCGTACCGGCAACCGCCGCCGCGGTAATAAACCAACCCGAGATAGCCAGCAAGCCAATCACAGCCAGCAGCGTGGCGGCGCCTAGCAAGAACGCCAGCGACCAGCCGCCACGCCGAAGCAACAGCAAATCACGCAGCCGGATAGTGGGAGGTTGTTCTACAGAGGGGGTCTTGTTTAGCCGCAGCATGCGATGGCCTCTTTCGATGACAGCTCAATTTGCCGATCGACCCACTCCAGGCCCGCCGACTCGTGACTGACGATAAGCACGCTACGCCCGCGGCTAAGCTTTCCGATCAATGCATTGAGTTGCCAGGCAGCATCCGGATCAAGGTGGGCCGTGGGCTCATCGAATAGCCATAGCACTGCATCACGAAGCAGCAACTGCGCCAATCCCAAACGTTGCAGCTGGCCACCGGAGAGTCCCTGTCCGCGCTCGCCCAGCTGCGTGGCAAGCCCATTACCGCGAAGCAGAATCGGCCACAGGCCAACCAGGGTCAGAACCTCAATAAGCTCTTCATCTGTTTTATCCAGGGCCGCCAAGCGCAGGTTATCTGCAATGCTGCCGGACTGGATCGGCGGCTGCTGACTGAGGTAGCCAAGCTGGCGTTGCCAAGTGGCGCGGGGCCACTGGGCAAGTTCGCAACCCTTCGCCTTCAGGCTGCCCTGGTAAGCGCTAAATCCCAACAACGCATGCAAAAGGCTCGACTTGCCCACTCCGCTTTCGCCCTGCACCAATACCCTTTCGCCCGCAGCCAGCGTGAGGTTAAGCGGCGCCAGACGAAGCCGACCGCCTTCACCCCGAACACTCAGCTCGTTACACTCCACGGTGAAAGACTCGACGTTTCTCGCTACCGGGGGTAGCGGTGCCTCACGAGGCTGCCAAGTGTCAGCTTCCAGCAGAGGCATCAGCGCCTGCATGGCACCGATTGCTTCCGCCCGGGCATGATAGTCAGTGCCCAATTGGCGAAGCGGCGCATAGAACTCGGGCGCCAGCAGTAAAATAAACAGCGCCCCCTGATAGGGTACCGGCACCTCCGCTTTCGCCCAGGGCAAAAGGCCAAGCAGCCCTAAGCCGAGATAAAGCGCCACCAAGGCAATCGCCAGCGCGGCAAAAAACTCCAGCACCGCGCTGGATAGAAAGGCAAGTCTAAGCACCCGCATAGTACGCCCACGGTAGGCGTCACTCGCCCGGGCGACCTTGGTCTCTGCTTGGTCAGTTGCCCCCATGCGCTGTAGCGTCGCCATCCCACGAACCAGGTCGAGGAAGCGGCCCCCCATACGCGCCAAGGCGACGAACTGCTGCTGACTGGCACCCGCAGCAGCACGTCCCACCAGGATCATAAACAGTGGCACCAACGGCGCGGTCATTAGCATCAATCCCGCGGCCAAGGGGCTGTACAGCGCTACCACCGCCGCTATCAGGCAGGGCACTAGCACCGCCAGCAAGCTCTGTACCCGATAGCGGCTAACGTAGCCGTCCAAGGCGTCCACCTGCTCCAGCACCTGAGTGGCCAAGGCGCCATCACTGCCAAATTGGCGCCTAACCGGCCCAAGGTGGCCAAGCTGCGTTAATAACTGGCTGCGTAAGGCGTCACGAGCACGCAGGCTGGCCTGACGAGACAGCCACTCCCGGCCAGCGTGGAGAAAAGGGCGTAGCACCATGCAAATGGCCAGCCCTGCTAGCCACACCATCGGATGGCCCGGCGACTCCCTACCCTGCCAAAGCAGTAACCAATGGTGAAAAATAGTGGCCAACAGCCAACTCTGGGCAATCAGCAATACCACGCCGATCATCGCTAGCAGCGTGGCGCCCCGCAACCACCAGCGTTGTGGGGCGAGGCAGCGGTTCAGCCGCTGCCGCGGGTCATGGGCTTCAGTCGCTCCGCTCATGCTCGGATTCGCCTTCATAGCCATTCACTTCAAGCCACATGGCGTTAAGAATGCTGACGGTGGCCGCCAGCGTGACACCCAAAATCCAGGCGAAATACCACATACGACACCCTCCTCAGTAAAGCGCTTTGTCGTTATCACGAATAAACTGCTCGTTCAGGCGTCCACGCATGACCCAGTAACTCCAGACGGTATACAGCAGCACCAACGGCACGAAAATACACACCACCACAAACATGATCTTGAGCGTCAACTCGCTCGCCGTGGCATCCCACATGGTCAGACTATGGTTGGGGTTCAGCGACGACGGCATCACGAAGGGAAACATCGTAACGCCCGTTGTGACCACCACCATGGCCATGGCGACAGCCGAACTGGTAAATGCCAGCGCATGTCGTCCCAGCTTCATGGTCAGCGCGCAGAGTACAAAGCTTAAAACGCCTAGTATTGGCAGTAGCCACAACAGCGGGAAGCGGCTGTAGTTGGTCATCCAGCCGCCAGCACTGACCGCCACGATTTTACCGGTGGTATCGTTGTACCCTTGGGTGTCGATTACGCTAGTCACTTGGTAGCCATCAACGCCCAGGAGCAGCCACACCCCACCCAGCACGAACAGTGCCGCGCATACCAGTGCTGCCAGGCTGCCGATGGCCGCACTACGGCTGCGCAGTTCGCCCTCGGTTTTAAGCTGCAGCCAAGCCGCTCCATGGGTGACGAACATCAGCAGGCTCAACAACCCGGCCAATAGCGCAAAGGGGTTTAATAGGCCCAGCAAGCCGCCCTGATACTCCAGGCGCAGATAGTCATCGAACTGGAAGGGAACGCCTTGCAAGAGATTGCCAAAGGCGACACCAAAGATCAGCGCGGGAACGGCGGAGCCGATCGTCAACCCCCAATCCCAACGACGGCGCCATGTGGGATTTTCCAACTTGGAGCGATAATCGAACGCCAGGGGGCGAAGAAAAAGCGCAAATAGCGTCAGCATCAAGGCGAGATAGAAGCCATTGAAGGCTGTTGCGTAAACTGGAGGCCAAGCAGCAAACAGTGCGCCCCCCGCAGTGACCAGCCAGACTTGATTACCGTCCCAATGAGGCGCCATGGAGTTGATCATCACCCGGCGCTCCTCATCGCCGCGCCCGACCACGTTGAGCAAGGCGGCAACGCCCATATCAAAACCATCGGTGACCGCGAAGCCCACCAATAGCACGCCGATCAGCACCCACCAGACAAACCTAAGGGTTTCGTAGTCCATCATCATGCCTCCCGTGCTGGGGTTGAGATTGGATAGTCAGACTCAGCGTCATCATCCAGGTAACCGCTACCGGAGGGCCCTTTGCGGGCAAAGTGTTGCATCAGCCACATTTCGATGATGACGAAGGTGGTGTAGAGGACGCCAATAGAAATCAGGGTAAACAGCACCTGCTCAGCAGTCAGGCTGGAAATGGCCAAGTGCACCGGCAATATCTCGCCGATTGCCCACGGCTGACGCCCATATTCGGCCACGAACCAGCCCGCTTCACAGGCAATCCAAGGCAGCGGTAGGCTGAACAGCGCGAAGCGAAGTAGCCACCGGGACTTCTCTGGCTGACGACGTACGCTATGCCAGAAGGCCAGCGCAAACAGCAACAGCATGCTAAAGCCCGCGGCGACCATGGCCCGAAAAGACCAGAAAAGCGGCCAAACCTTGGGAATCGACGCTTCAACGGCTTGATCAATTTCGGCTGTGGTCGCATTGGCTACATCGTCGCTATAGGCACTGAGCAGTAGCCCATAACCAAGATCGCTGCGCACTTCCTCGAACCGAGCCATATCCCCTTCGCGCTCTTCATCACTGCGCAGGCGCTGCATGAGTGCGTAGGCTTCCTGGCCATTGACGATGCGCTCGCGGTGCTCTTCCTTAAGCTCCCGAATACCCATCACTTCGGTATTCAGCGAGCGCGTGGCAATCAAGCCCATCACGCCAGGTATGCGGATGGCAAAGTCGGTATGCTGTTCCGCCTCGTTGGGGAGCCCAAATAGCGTGAAAGCCGCAGGTGCGGGATGGGTTTGCCACTCTGCTTCGATGGCGGCCAGCTTGACCTTCTGCACGTCCCCCAGCTCATAGCCAGACTCATCGCCCAGTACAATGACCGATAGCGCGCTGGCCAACCCGAAGGCAGAAGCAATCGCAAAGCTGCGCCGCGCAAAGGCAATCTCACGCCCCTTGAGCAGGTACCAGCTTGAAATCGCCAACACGAAAATCGCCCCGGTGACGTACCCCGCTGACACGGTATGCACAAATTTGACTTGGGCGACGGGGTTGAGCAGCACCTCTGCAAAGCTGACCAACTCCATACGCATGGTGGCTAGGTTGAGCTCCGACCCTACGGGGTGCTGCATCCAGCCATTGGCTACCAGAATCCACAGGGCTGACATATTGGTCGCCAAGGCCATGAACCAGGTAACCGCCAGATGCTTCTCTTTTGACAGGCGATCCCAGCCGAAGAAGAACAGCCCGACCAGCGTCGACTCAAGGAAGAACGCCATCAAGGCTTCTATCGCCAGGGGCGCTCCGAAAATATCGCCGACATAGTGAGAGTAGTACGACCAGTTAGTGCCGAACTGGAACTCCATGGCGATACCGGTCGTTACCCCTAACGCAAAGTTAATACCAAACAGCTTGCCCCAGAATTTGGTCATCTGACGATAAATGGTTTTACCGGTCATGACATAGACCGACTCCATGATCGCCAGCAGTATCGACAGCCCTAGCGTTAAGGGTACAAACAGGAAATGCACCATCGCCGTAAAGGCGAACTGCAACCTGGATAATTCAACAATGTCCATGAGTGACTCCCGATGGATAGCTTAAACACACCTTTCGCCCCACCGGGAAACCACAGACAGGTGCTAACCCAGGCAAAGCGATGTGTATAGGCTATTCCTTCACCCGAGCCAACAATTTGATCTTGATCAATTCCTTACTTAAGCATTGCACTGTTGCGACAATATGCCATCCACCCCTTTCCTCATTCAGAGTCGCAGGCGTAGATGAGCGAGGCTTGTGGTGTTGGTAGTAGGCATTAATGCGCTTCATCCCAATTGGCACCGCTCTCCGCTTCTACAATCAGCGGTACTTTCAGCTCAGCCGCGCCCTGCATGCGTTTTTGCACCTGCTCGATAAAGGCCTCGACCTGCTTCTCGGCGACTTCAAATACCAGTTCATCGTGCACCTGCATCACCATCAGCGCATCGAATTCGCCTTCCGCTAGCCACGCATCCACATTGATCATCGCCTGCTTGATAATATCGGCGGCAGTGCCCTGCATCGGCGCGTTAATCGCGGTGCGCTCAGCGCCTTGGCGGCGGTTGCGGTTTTGCGACTGAATTTCCGGCAGGTAAAGCCGCCGCCCTAATACAGTTTCGACAAAACCATCCTCTGCTGCTTGCGAGCGAATGCGCTCCATATAGCGGGCCACGCCGGGATAGCGGTCAAAGTAACGATCAATGTAGGTTTGCGCCTGGTTGCGCTCGATATGCAGCTGACGCGACAGCCCCCAGGCACTCATGCCGTAGATCAAGCCGAAGTTAATCGCTTTGGCGCTACGGCGCTGATCGCCAGAGACCTTCTCAAGAGAGGTGCCGAAGACTTCTGCCGCCGTGGCGGTGTGAATATCACGCCCTTCGGCAAACGCTTCCAGCAGCCCTTTATCTTCAGATAAATGCGCCATAATACGCAGCTCAATTTGCGAGTAATCGGCGGCGACAATACGGTAGCCTGGGCGGGCAATAAATGCCTGACGAATTTTGCGCCCCTCTTCGGTACGGATGGGAATGTTCTGTAAGTTGGGATCCGACGACGACAGCCGCCCGGTCGCAGTGACCGCCTGATGATAGCTGGTGTGTACCCGGCCAGTGGCTTTATTGAGCAGACGCGGTAGCTTATCGGTGTAGGTGGACTTCAGTTTGGCCAGCCCCCGATGCTGCATAATCACCTTGGGCAGCGGGTAATCCAGCGCCAGCTCTTCAAGCACACCTTCCGCGGTAGAGGGTGCGCCTTTAGGGGTTTTTTTGAGCACCGGAATTTTCTGCTCTTCAAACAGAATTTGCCCCAACTGCTTGGGCGAGCCGAGATTAAATTCGCGCCCGGCCAGTTCAAACGCCTCGCGTTCTAATTCGCCAATGCGCTGCTCTAGCTGCTGGCTCTGTTTGTGCAGTAGCTCGGCATCTACCGCTACCCCGTTGCGTTCGATGCGCGAGAGCACTTTGATCAGCGGCAGCTCAATATTATCCAGTACCTCCGCCAGACGCCCTTCGCTTTCGACCTGGGGACGCAGCGTTTGCTGCAGCCGCAGGGTAATATCAACATCTTCGCAGGCATAAGGCGCCGCTTGTTCCAGGGCAATCTGGTTAAAGGTCAACTGCTTGGCGCCCTTACCGGCAATCTCTTCAAAGGAGATGGTCTTTTCGCCCAGATACTTGAGCGCCAGCGAATCCATATCGTGGCGGGTGGCGGTGGAGTTGAGCACATACGAGGCCAACATGGTGTCGGCAAACGGGCCCGCCACGGAAATCGCATAGTTGGCCAGCACGGAAATATCGTACTTGAGGTTTTGGCCAATCTTGGTCTTGGTCGCGTCTTCCAGCAGCGGCTTTAGCGCCGCCAGCACTGTTTTGCGGTCAAGCTGTTGGGGGGCATCCAGGTAGTCGTGGGCAAGCGGAATATAGGCCGCCTCCCCCGCTTCCAGCGAAAAGCCAACGCCGACGATTTCTGCGTCCATGTAATTAAGGCTGGTGGTTTCCAGATCGAAGCAGAAGCACTCGGCGTTTTGCAGCCGACCCAGCCAGCGATCGAAGTCTGCCTGTTCGAGGATGACCTGATCTTCACGAACAGACGCTTGCACAGAAGTGTTCGCCCCCTCGGATTCGTTACTAACTTCCTCGGCACTTGCGGGCGCAGGCTCGCCGCCTTTGACGTCATCCACGCCCTCGTCTTTGCCTTCCAGCAACTCGCCCAACCACTGGCGAAACTCCATCTCTTTATACAGGGTGACCAACGCTTCACGATCCGGATGGGCAATATCCAAATCGTCCAAGCCCACCGGCAACTCGCAGTCGACTTTGATGGTGGCCAACTGATAGGAGAGAAACGCCTGCTCGCGATGCTCTTCAAGCTTCTTGGGAAGGGTTTTGGCGCCCCGGAAGCTGAGCGTTTTTACTCGCTCTAAATCGCCATAAATGGTCTCCAGCCCACCGTCCATGCCTTGTAGCAGGCCAATAGCGGTCTTCTCACCCACGCCGGGCACGCCGGGAATGTTATCGACCTTGTCACCCATCAGGGCGAGAAAATCGATAATCAGCGCGGGCGGCAGGCCGAATTTTTCTTCTACGCCCGCCTCATCCAGGGTTTCATCCTTCATGGTGTTCACCAGGGTGATATGGGCATTGACCAGCTGCGCCATATCCTTATCTCCGGTGGAGATCACTGCATCGCGGCCCGCCTGGGTGGCGTGATGGGCCAGGGTGCCAATCACATCGTCCGCTTCTACGCCGTCAACGCATAACAGCGGCAGGCCCAGCGCCTTCACACAGGCGTGCAGCGGAGCGATCTGGCTGCGCAGGTCATCGGGCATCGGCGGGCGGTGCGCTTTATAGTCGCTGTACAGCTCATCACGGAAGGTTTTGCCCGGCGCGTCAAACACCACCGCCATGGGGCTTTCGGGGTAATCCTTAATTAGCCGTTTGAGCATGTTTAACACGCCCTTCACCGCGCCCGTTGGCTGACCATTGGAGGTCGTTAGCGGCGGCAGCGCATGAAAGGCACGGTACAGATAGGAAGAGCCATCGACGAGGACGATCGGAGCGCGAGCCATAACCAAGTTCCATTGTTAAATAAGATTGCTTAAAAAGAATTGCCAATAAGAGTGGCTCATATGATACGCGTTGCACAGGCAGACTGCAGAGCCAAACTCGACTCTCTTATCACAACAACGCTGCCAACTGAGCGACCAAGCCGCTACAATAATGGGCTTAGCAACCTGGGCGAGACTCTCATGGCTGTATTTACCCCGCTTAGCGACGCACAGGTCGCCGCGTTTTTAGAAAAATTTGATGTGGGCAGTTTTGTTTCCCTTAAGGGAGTCGCGAACGGCACCGAAAATTCGACTTTTTTTGTGACTACCGACCGCCGCGAACTGGTATTAACCCTGTTCGAACAGGGCGAACACGCAGAACTGCCGTTCTTTGTCGAACTGCTGGACTATTTGGACGAGCACCGCTTACCGGTGCCCGGCACCATTCATGACCGCGAAGGTATCGCGCTGCATAGCCTGGAGGGCAAGCCGGCGTTGCTATTCCCGCGCCTGCCTGGCCGCCATCCCGAGGCGCCCAATGTAGCCCAGTGCCATGCCTTAGGCGATACTTTGGGTCACCTGCACGTGGTGTCAAAGCGTTTCCCCGGCCACCGCCCCAACCCGCGGGATCTCCACTGGCTGCAGGTGATGCACCATAAAGTATTGAGTTACCTAAGCCCCGCGGATCAAACGTTGATGAAGGATGAAGTCGACGATTTCGAGAGCGCCTTTATGCGACACGGTGAGCTGCCCCAAGGCGCCCTGCACGGTGATCTGTTTCGTGACAACACCCTGTTTGAGGGTGACCAGCTTGGCGGTATTATCGACTTTTATAATGGCTGCACTGGGGATCTCCTGTTTGATCTGGCGATTGTGATCAACGACTGGGCCTCTAACGACGATGGCACTCTCAACGCTGAGCGCTACAATACGCTGTTGAGCGCCTACCTGGCGCGCCGGCCGTTAACGGCGGATGAACGGGAACTGTGGCCCACCATGCTGCGCATGACGGCGCTGCGCTACTGGCTGTCACGCCTGCTGGTGGTCTATGTTGATCCCCCGGCCCACGATTTGACGCCTCACGACCCCGAACGTTTTCGAACCATATTAACTGCGCGCATTGCCCACGGTGCATTGCCGCTACCTGAGGTTTCTGCATGAGTGTGATGGCGACGACTAGCCCTGCCCTTCGCGCACGGCGCACCTGGAATATCGATCAATGGGGTAGCGGTTACTTCGACGTGGATGATCAAGGTCAGGCCCTGGTGCGGCCGCTGGGTAGCGATGCGGAAGGCCCGGCGCTACCGCTGAGCGGCTTGGTTCGCCAGTTGCAGAGCGCTGGGCTGCGGCTGCCTGTGCTGGTACGCTTTAGCGATATTCTTCACGACCGGGTGGAGCAGCTGTGTGGCGCTTTTGATGCCGCCATGAGCGACTGCGACTACCAGGGCGGCTACACCGCCGTTTACCCGATTAAAGTGAACCAGCAGCGCAGAGTAGTCGAAGAGATTCTGGCCACCGCCGAGCGCGGCAACGGCCGTGTGGGGCTGGAAGCGGGCAGCAAGCCCGAGTTGCTGGCAGTGCTGGCTTTGTCTGACGGCGGCTCCTCGCTGATCGTCTGCAACGGTTACAAAGACCGCGAGTATGTGCGCTTGGCGCTGCTGGGTGAAAAACTCGGCCACAAGGTCTATTTGGTGGTCGAAAAGCTCTCCGAGCTGCAGTTGATTTTGGAAGAGGCGAGAGAACTGGATGTTACCCCGCGTATTGGCCTGCGCGCCCGCCTTGCCTCGGTGGGTAAGGGCAAATGGCAGAATACCGGCGGTGAAAAGTCTAAGTTCGGCCTCACCGCCAGCCAAATTCTCGAGGTGGTAGACACTCTACGTCGCGAGGAGGCACTGAAAAGTCTGCAGCTCGTGCACTTCCACCTGGGTTCCCAGATCGCCAATATTCGCGATATTCAACGCGGTCTGCGTGAGTGCGCGCGCTTCTACCAGAACCTGATGCAGTTGGGTGCGCCAATTGACACCGTCGATGTAGGTGGCGGCCTGGGTATCGATTACGAAGGCACTCGCTCGCGCAGCTTCTGCTCAGCTAACTATTCGATGCGTGAATACGCCCGCAATGTCGTCAGCGCCTTTGCCCAGCTCTGCCAAGAGGCGAACCTGCCGCAGCCTCATCTCATTAGCGAATCAGGCCGTGCGCTAACTGCCCACCACGCGGTGCTGATCACTAACGTGATTGGCGAAGAGCGCATCGACGACACGCCGCCTGAACGGCATTCGGCAGGCGAGAGCCAAGAAGATGCCCAGGTAGAGCTGCTGTGGCGGGTGTTCGAGCAGTTAGCGACCGCCCAAGAGCCGCGCATGCTGGTGGAAGCGTGGCACGATCTGCTTCAAGCGGTTAGCGAACTGCAGGAACGTTTTGTGATGGGTTTGAGTGACATTACCGCCCGCGCTGAAGGTGAGCGGGTGTATATGGCTGCCTGCACACGGCTGCGCACTCAGTTGGATACCCGTAACCGTGCCCATCGCGAAATCATGGATGAACTGGCGGAGAAACTCGCCGATAAACTGTTCGTCAACTTCTCGCTATTCCAGTCAGTGCCTGATGTTTGGGGCATCGAGCAGATATTCCCGGTACTGCCCCTTAGCGGACTGGATCAAGCGCCCACCCGGCGGGCAGTGATTCAGGATATCACCTGCGACTCCGACGGCCGCATCGACAGCTACGTCGACGGCCAGGGGGTCGAGAGCACCCTACCGCTTCCCGAGTGGGCTTCAGACGATGAACGCTGGCTAGGGTTCTTTCTAGTGGGCGCCTATCAGGAAATTCTTGGCGATCTACACAACCTGTTTGGCGACACCGACTCCGTTGATGCTGCGCTCAATGCCGACGGCGAGTGGACACTATCTAACCCGCTGGCCGGGGACTCAGTGGCCCAGGTACTTGCCTACGTCAACTTCAATGCCAATGTGCTCAAGCAGAAGCTCACCGACCAGCTAGCCGCCAGCGGCTTTACTGCCGACGAGCAAGCGCGCTTTGCGGCGAGCTTAAGCGAAGGTCTGGAAGGCTATACCTATCTTGAATAACCGATCTTGCAAACGAGCCTTGAATAGCTCGTCTTGAATAGCCCGTACTGAATGGCACGTATTGGGTTACGCCAAACAGAAGCGCCACCCTGATTTTGGGGTGGCGCTTCTTCACGATCCAACACTGCCCAGCAATTCTCTGCTTTTTTCGCTACTCGACTACGCTGGTTTCAACTACCAAACCACCGGTCAAGGTTAAACGCAGTGATGAACCGCGAACCAGCTCTCCAACGCCTGATGGCGTGCCGGTCAAAATCACATCGCCCGGCTCTAGAGTGAAGTGACGGCTCATTTCGGCTACCAAGGTTGGTATGGCGAAGATCATATCGGAGCCTTCACCGTGCTGGCGCTCTTCACCATCAATCTCAAGCGTGAAAGCCAGCGCGTTCCAGTTGGGAACACGGCTTAGCGGCAGAAACGACGAAAGCGGGCAAGCGCCATCAAAAGCTTTGGCGATTTCCCAGGGATGCCCTTTCTCTTTTAGCTTCGTCTGTACATCACGCAGCGTTAAATCCATCGCCAACCCGATACCGACAATCGCACGCTCGGCTTCATCCAGGGTGGCGTGGGTTAACGTTTCACCCACTAACAGCGCAAGCTCGGCTTCATAATGCACATCACCGCGTGAAAACGGCGGATCCAACGGTTTGGTTAGATCCACAACGCTGGTCGATGGCTTTATGAACAGCAGCGGCTCAGTGGGAACTGGATTATCCAGCTCTTTCGCATGGTCGGCATAATTACGGCCGATGCAGACAACCTTGCCCAGCGGGTGGGGAAACTCCTGGCCATCGGTAAACTGTGGAACAAAACGCATGGCGGGTATTCTCCTTCTCATTATGCGTGCCGCTTTCGCAACGACAGGCGCAACAGTTTACCCCACCTATACGAAGGTTCCACACCCTTCGGCCATGAATTTGTTTCCCCACTACACGTTAGCGATATTGCTGAGCCTGTTGACCAGGGCTATGAGCCAGGAAATCAGGCCGTCGTTTGGCCGCCGCATAAGGCGCCCGGCAACGGTTATCCTGGCGGTTAAACACGAAGAACACGTTGCTACGCGGGTCAGGCGACAGGTTGGCGTTAGAAGCATGCAGCGTATTGCAATCGAACAGCAGCAAACCACCCGCCTTGCCTTTTGGCGCTTCAATACCGTGTTCAGCCACTAGCTCGGTAAGTGCTTCTGGGCTTGGCACGCCCACTTCCTGCGCTTTCAGCGAGCTTTTGTGGTTATCCTCCGGTGTTTCCCCCACGCAGGGTACAAACTTTTTGTGCGAACCGGGGACCAGCATCAACGGACCATTGAACTCATGGTTGTCAGTTAAGATCAGCGATGCGCTAACCGCGTGCATCGCAGGCATGCCATCTTCCGCGTGCCACGTCTCAAAGTCGGAGTGCCAGTTAAAGCCCTTACCGGCAAATCCAGGCTTATAGTTAATACGCGACTGATGCACATAAGGGTCGTCGCCTATGATTTGACGAGCAGCGCCCGCGACACGCTCATCGCTGGCCAGCTTTCCCAACCGCTCAGAGAGGAAGTGAACCGCAAATAGCGAGCGGATTTCCTGGCTCTCTGGCTCAGTGACGCTGAAGTCTTGATTGAGGTACTTATCGTTGCTCATCAACGCCTTCATTTCCTGACGCAGCTCCTCAAGCTCTGCGCCTTCAATGAGGTTGGGAATAAACAGAAACCCTTTACGTTCAAACTCATCAAGCTGCGCCTGGCTTAACGGGCCGGAAAGTTGACGGCCTTTGACAACCGCCTCTTGGCGCGGCAGCCAGGTTTTCTCAGGGGTGGTGGTTAAGCGCGACGGGTAGGCATCCTGTACCTGTTGGCACTGAACCTGAGTAGTGTGAACGTTAGGTGTATCGGCCATTTCGCTATATTGCTTATGGGCGGTTACAGCATTTAGTGGTGTGCTTTTGACTGTCATCTAATCCACTCCTTGTATGATTAGGTTTCAGATCGAACATATTGCACGTATAAAGATTAGCGTACATATAAATAAAACAGCACGATTCTAACATCGTGCTGGGAGTAGCCTATACCACTAAAATTTCCTCGCAAGGCATGATTTCTGGTTTGATAACGTAGGTTACGTGAAAAAAATTGAACAGTGGCTTTTTAGGCAATAAGTCACCTAAAAAGCTCACTCCAAGCCACAATGTTTGCGGTTAATGTTGCTCATCTTTTTATCTAACTGAATGGGGAATCATACTTTGAAAAGGCAGCTACCGATTTATGGATTTATCAGCGCGCTATTAATAACCGCTGGGTGTTCTTCAGCAACAATGGATACCCACGAGACAGCGCATCGCCCTAATGAACCGTTGATCAACACCTACTGGAAGCTGGTAACGCTTGATGGCGCACCGGTCGTCACCCATGAGAATTTCCGTGAAGCACATTTGGTTCTTCATCAAGAGGCTTCTCGCTTAGCCGGCGCTACCGGCTGTAACACCCTGATGGGCAGCTACCGTGTGGAAAACGAGCGCATAGAGTTTGGGCAAATCGCCAGCACTAAAATGGCCTGCCCACCGTCCCAAATGAAAACTGAGCAAGATTTTCTAGCCACACTCAAGCAGGTAACAGCATGGAGCGTGGATGGCGCAATGCTTGTACTGTCGAGCGATAACAGTGAATCATTGGCGGTCTTCGAGGCGGTGCATCTTTATTAATCACAAAGAGCTCATCTAAAGGACGCATTTTAAACTCACCAAGCCTAGAAGAATCAGGCCGGGGAGCGCGAAATCAAGAGGCGACCGCCGATCAGAAGAAAGACTAAACCAGAGATGCCTTGGATCGACTTCCATACCCATGGTTTCCTTAACCACTCAGCGACTCTATGCAATGTGACGACAACCATACCGTAGAAGAACAGAGCGATCAGGGCATGGCTGGCTCCCAACCCGAGCCCTCCCAGCCAGTAGTCCGTTCCACCGGCACTCAGGAACTGGGGAAAGGCCGCAACGTAGAAGATAGCGGGCTTGGGGTTGAGAATATTGGTGAGATAGCCCCGCACAAAGGCCTGTTTTTGGCTTATCCTCGGCAATGTTTGACAATCTTTCGCCTGCGACGCGATGGGCGTTTTCGTTAGTGCTGCTCGAAATGCCTTAACGCCAAGCCAAATAAGATATGCAGCGCCCACACATTTTATAATAGTGAATAACGTGACAGAGGCTGCGACGAGTGCCCCAACACCAATGAGCGCCAACGTGGCATGAGATATGATCGCTGCACAGAAGCCCAGGGTCATCAACACCCCCGTAACACGGCCTTGCGCCGGCGTCGCCTGAAGCAGCAGGAACAGGTTGGCTCCTGGGGAGACTACGATGAGCGTAACGATGGAGAGAAATGCCAAGTAATCATGAAGTGGAATCATCGAGATTCACCCTGAAATGATAAGCCCTGAATTCAACTAATAAGTGCAGCATCTGCGGTTTCTAGTGCTCTTTGCCGAGACGGCCTTGGCAACCTTTCTGTGCTCGGCGAATTCCGATCCAGAATCCAGGGTGATGGCGTGCGCTGCCCCTCGGCGTGGCATCAATAACCGCGCCTGCTGAGCTAACTGATATGTTGGGTCTGAGCCAGTTACCAGTATTCCATGCTCTGCTTCACTCTGGTAGGTAAGGCAGAAAGGGTACCAGCGCTGGCCCTACTGCCTCTACCTTGTGAACCAAAGTGCTGAGCTTATTCTATGAATCCAGGCCCGCTCGTCTTAAGTTTTATCGAAGATAATCGGGTTACTACTGCATCAATGCTCGCCGTATACCACTAGCCAATAGCGACCTGATAAGCATGGGCGACTTTAAGCACGGTCGCTTCATCCCAGCGTCTACCAACCAACTGCATACCTACGGGCAAGCCCTCCGAAAAGCCAACCGGGACGCTCATGGCTGGGTGACCACTGACATCAAACGGGGCCGTGTTGTGCAGGTTGCCAAGCGCACCGGCCAGTGTGCTATTGAGACTTTTATCAGCCGGCCTCTTTACCGCTTTCATGGCGGTGGTAGGCATGATTAACAAGTCATATTCCTGCAGAGCGTTGTCATAATCGCGCGCGAGACGCCTACCGATATTCTGGGCTTTACCATAGTAGTGGCGATTGTACTGCTCTGACATGTAGTGCCCGGCGAGCACCGTCATCTTCACCGTGTCGCTAAAGTCATGACCGCGAGCGCGGCGAGCCCGCCCATAAAAGTCCATAAGCTGCGTACTGTAATGGCCGCGCCAGTTTGTGCCGTAGCCATCGCCCCTAACCATCAGTTCGGTGGCCCCCTCAAAGGCGATCGCACTCCACAGTGCAAGCCCGTCGTTATGCATGGGCACCGACACCTCCGAAGCACGGGCGCCCACTTTTTCCAGCACGCTGATAGCCTCCCGTACAGCGGCATCCACATCGGGCTCACTGGCACCGGCAATACCAAACCCTTCACGTAGGATGCCAATGCGTATACCAGTAAGATCTTCACTTAGCGTTTCGGTGTATTTCGCCGTGCGTACGTCGTATTGGCGTGGATCTAAGCCATCCGAGCCCACCAGCACTTCCAGCATTCGGGCGCAATCTTCCGCGGTGCGCGCCATAGGGCCTACGTGGTCAAGAGTCAGCTCAATGGGAAAGATACCTGTGTAAGGCACAAGGCCATGCGTTCCTTTGATCCCGTAGCAACCGCTCCATGAGGCGGGTAGCCGAATGGAACCGCCCTGGTCGCCCCCTAGGGCCATATCGACTTCACCGTTGGTCACCACCACGGCGCTGCCGTTGGAGGATGCACCGGCCAGTCGATCATGATCGTGAGGATTGACCGGCTGGGGCTCGGGGTAGCCAGTACAGCCGCCACCGTCAAAGCAGAACGCAGGAACGGCCGTCTTGCCGATGATGTGCGCGCCAGCGTCGAGCAGCCGGGTGACAACGGTGGCGTCCTCGCGGGGCACAAAACCTTCCATGATCGGTGAGCCATTCATCATGGGAATGCCTGCCAGAGCGATATTGTCCTTTAGCGCGACCGTTCGACCCGCGAGCGGCCCCTCCTCGGCGCCAGGCACCGAACATTTCCAAGCCCAGCCATTAAGCGGATTGTCGTCACCTACGGGGCGATAGCCCAATTCCGCCCGTGGGTAATTGACAGGCAGCGATTCATCCGCCAGTTCGTCCAGGCGATCATAAATGGCCATTGAGCCAGCAACGGCGGACTGGAACTCACTCAGTTCATCAAAGGAAAGGTCAAAACCATAATAATCGGAAATGGCGGCCAACGTATCAATGCCAGGTCGTTTCACACTCATAGTCAACTACTCCTATACACAGACGATTGCCTGAAAAGGCATCTAGTGAGGGAAATACGCACTATCGCTCCAACAGTTTCGGATAGTGGTGTGGCAGGCGCATCACCACCAGGTCCTTGCGGCGCACAGCGCTGTTTGGGTAAGCCGATTCCAGATTCCTTGTGTCGATAGCAAGCTGCACGCAACCAGTGCCGCTGGTTAACAATGCCTCCTGGCGCGGAAAATGAAACGTATCCGGGCCGAATACACCGCTTAGCCCGGGTAATCCAGCCTCGGGCATATGCACGTTGGCGAATGCGAAATAGCAGTTATTCTCGCCACCGCGTACCCGATAATGGTGCCAATGGTGATCGTCCGGGCCAGTGGGAATAGGTGCCGGCTGACGAATGCCAGTACCGGGATGGGCACAGTGAAATGGCCCTGGCAAGGCAGCGGGACAAGCGATGACATCGCATCCCCGCAGGGCCAGGATGCGCCCCGCTTCGGGAAAATCGGCATCATGGCCAATTAATAACCCTAGCCGACCTAGCGGAAGGTCGCAGCATACCCAGCGCTCGCCAGGCGTCGCCCACTCTCGGTCAGCCTCGCTTAAGTGAATCTTGCGATAAACCGCCATAACGCCCTGCGCGCCCACCAGAGCGGCCGCATTGTAGAGATGGCCATCAGACTGTTCAGCGAAACCAACCACATAATACTGTTGACGCTCTTCAGCGAGTCGACGCAGCGAGTCAAAATCAGCGTGATGCTTTGAGATGGGATTGATAGCGCCAGCATCCAGCCCGGTAAGGGCTAACTCGGGCAAGACAACCAGCTCGGCATGCCCTGCTTGTTCGATCAGCGCAATACATTGGGCAAGGTTGTCGTCGATGTCGTTAGATGGGGCAAATTGCGCAACAGCGATGGTGCTTGCTTTGCCCCTGGGCAAAGGCTGATGGCCATAAAGCCTGAAAAAATCGAGCGGATTCCAGGCGTAGGTTTGATGCAGTAGCTCATGATAGAGCGCTGGTCGACGCTCGCTGGCCAACGGCCCCGTAACACGGTCAGTATCGATATCACCAAACACGATTCCATCCCCGTCATCTCGGCTAGCCTGGACATGACCATCCGGTTCAATCACGCAGCTACCCCCACTGAATTGAACGCCACGCTCGAGCCCCCAGCGGTTACTTTCTATAAGATAGCAGCCATTTTCCCTGGCACGGCTTATCCAGTAAGGCGCCGGTGTCCGCTCAGCCAGCCAATTACTCAGATGGCAAATGACATCGGCGCCTTGCAACGCCACCAGCCGCGCGGTTTCGAGAAAATGAATATCCATACAAATGAGCAGTGCAATACGGCCCAGCGGCGTCTCGAACACTTGATGGCCGCTATCGCCTGAAGCCGCCCATTTTGGCTCGGCGATATAGGGGTGACTTTTGCGGTGCTTGCCGATATAGCCGTCAGGGCCAATCAATACAGCGGTGTTGTAGTAAAGCCCGTTGGCCAGCTCTACTTCTGGTAGGCCAATAACAATATAGCAGTCAAGCTTCGCCGCCAGCGCGGCGAAGCTTTCGGTCGAAGGCCCAGGAACCGGTTCCACATAGGGAGCGACTTCTTCCCTGTCATACCAGCAGTAACCGGTAAGCCCCATCTCCGGGGTGATGATCAGCCGCGCACCAGACGCGACCGCCTCTTCCACCAAACGCTTCAAAGCATCAATATTGCGCTCTTTGGCAAACATTTCAGGCTCAAACTGCACTGCGGCGGCAAAATATTTCATATTGTCCTCCCCGCTCGCTAGCGTGCCTGGCCAACGATGGACTTGAGAATGGAAGCACCCAAGGTATACTTTGGATCCACCATATTGCCCAGCCGCACACGGCCTGCCTGGGTAAGCAGCATGTAAGCCTCGATTTCATCAAAATCGAACTCTGCCGCTAGCCAGCGAACCAGCTCTCGGTAGGCGATGCGCGTGGCATCTTCCATGGGGCGCGCGGAACCAATGGTCATATAAAACTGTTCGTTTTCCAGGCGCGGCCACTTGAACGTCCAATCTTTGATCAAGTCGACCTGTACAGTGGTCACGGTAGGATGCTCAATCGCCACGCCGCACAACTCACCATCACCCTGCGCCGCATGACAGTCGCCTAGATAAAGATAGGCGCCTTTGGTATGCACCGGCAGATAGATCACCGCGCCAGGCGCCACATCAGGCAAGTCCATATTGCCGCCGTAATAATCAGGCACCAGCGAGCTAATCGATTCAATCTCTGGCGACACCCCAATGGTGCCAATAAAAGGCTGATACGGAAGGGTAATTTTGTCAGTCCACTTCACGCCGGTTTCCGCATCAACGTCCACCTTCTTTACCCGTTCCGGTAGCGGTGTGTTGAGTAGCGCGGTATCACCGGTCGCCACCAAGCCACCAAATTCGGTAATCAGCGCCGTCGTGCCACAAGGCTGCGGGCCACGAGGTTTCATGTCACGGATATACACCGCCAGGCAATCACCCTTCTCCGCCCCCTCTACGTAAATCGGCCCGTTCTGCGGATTGAGATAAGGTAAATTAAGTAGCTCGCTTGGCTTATCGCTTTCCGAGCGCAGTTTTCCCTCGAAAGCATCATGGGTTTCCGCACTGACTACATCGCCAGGTTGGATATGCAGCACAGGCTTGGGGTTAGGTCCAAGCGTATAGTGGTATTGACCTTGAGCCACCTCAGTGAGTTGGTGGGTAGTACCCGGCTTACCCTTGGCGACGGCGCGACGGGCCATGATGGACTGATCAAACCAGTTCATTGTTCGACTCCTTTTTGAGTACTGTTTAAGTACGTTCAATCATCGCTCCGGCAACTACGGGCTGGAGCGTGCATCGTTGTTAAATGGCAAAACGTTTTCCGTGACCCCTTACGTGTCACGCCCTCAAACCGCCAGAATGCGCCGCATGGCGTCACGGTCACGAAGTTGTTCCGTCGCGAGCTCATGGGTAATCTGCCCCTTGTCCATGACGTAGCAGCGCTGCGCCATGGTCATGATCATGTCCAGGTTCTGTTCAACGAGAAGAACGGTCACGCCCAGCTCGCGATTGAGCTTGAGGATGTTGCGCGAGATGTCCTTGACGATGTTCGGCTGGATACCTTCCGAAGGTTCATCGAGCAGCATCAGCTTCGGCTTGCCTACCATGGCCCGGCCGATAGCAAGCTGTTGCTGCTGTCCGCCGCTGAAAGTGCCGGCCCGCTGATTGGCCCGCTCGCGCAAGATAGGGAAGAACTCGTAGACCCGCTCATAGTCGACACCCTCGCCGGGCTGTTGGAGCATCTCGCCGACCTTGAGGTTTTCCCAGACGGTCATGCGCGAGAAGACCTCGCGCCCTTGCGGGATATAACCAATGCCCAAGCGCGCACGTTGGTGCGATTCGAGCGCGCCGATATCCTGGCCATCGAAGCGGATAACGCCCTGTCGATGCTTAAGAAGACCGATCAGCGTCTTCATTAACGTTGTCTTGCCAACGCCATTTCGGCCGATGACGGCAACCACCTCGCCGCGGCCCACACTCAAGCTGACCTCTTGCAGAACGGCGGTGGTACCGTAGCCAGACGTAACGCCTTCCACGCTCAACAGATGTGTATTATTCGTCGTCATCGGCTGTCCCCAGGTAAATGCGTGCGACCTCTTCGTTAGCCTCGATGTCGTTGATCGTGCCTTCCGCAAAGATCTCACCGAAGTTCAGTACGGTGACCTTATGGGCAATCTGGCGTACGAACTCCATGTCGTGTTCAACCGCCAAAATGGACATACCCTGGCGATTGAGCGCCTGGATCATCTCGCCGGTGCGCGCCGTTTCTTCCGGCGTCATGCCAGCCGTTGGCTCATCGAGCAGTAGCAAACGCGGCTCCGTGCTCACCGCCATGCCGATCTCAAGCCACTGTTGCTCGCCGTGGGAGAGTTCTCCGGCAAGCTCTTCGGCCTTGTCGGTAAGCCTTACGAAGGCGAGTGCCTTGTCGATCGCCGCCGTCATCGAATCGCCATGCAGATGGTTCTGAACCGCGATCTGCATGTTTTGCCAAACGGACAGCTCAGCGAAGATACCCGGCACCTGGAACTTGACAGCGATTCCCTGTTTCACGCGCTCAAAGGAACGCAGCTTGGTGATTTCCTTATCTGAGAAGTAGATCTTGCCAGCGCTGGGTTGATGCTCACCGAGCACAAGCTTGAAAAACGTGCTCTTCCCCGCGCCATTCGGGCCAATCAAGCAGCGGATTTCACCGGACGCCATTGAGAAGTTCACGTCCTGCGCCACTTTTACGCCGTCGAAATGCTTATATAAGTTCTCGGTTCGCAATATGGTCACGACATGCCCTCCTTACGCTTGCGGAGACGGCTTACAAGCCTGACCAGCCCCGGGATCAACCCTTCCGGCAAATAGACCACGATGACGACCAGCAGCAAGCCCATGATGACGAAGGCGTAGTAGCTGCCGTAGATCGTGAGATTCTGGAAAATGCCCAGCACCACCAAGGTGCCCACTAGCGTCGCGGTGAGGTCTTTACGCCCGCCCACCGCCACCCAGATAATGGGTAATGCGGCGGCCGCCAAATCCATGTTGGACGGGCTGATGTACTGCCCCCAGGCGGTATACAGCACACCAGACAGACCCGCTAAACCACTGCCAATCACAAAGGCAATTAACTGGTAGCGGCGAATGTCGTAACCGAGCATTTCAGCGCGGTGCGGGTTCTCACGAATCGCCACCAGCACATTGCCGAACCTCGAATTAACCAGCACCCGTAAGCCCAGATAGCAAAGCACCAGCATGGCGAGAAGCAGGTAATAAAGCGGCACGCCCGAGTACAGCGCTATATCGCCTCCCGCCCAGGGGATGGTCAGCGGCGGCATACCGGTCATGCCATTGTCACCACCCATCCGGGCATCGCCGATCGCCCACTGTGAGCCCGCCGTCTGCGCCATGAAAGTTGCAAAAACCAGCGTGGTCGACAGCGTGACAATCCCCAGGAAGACGCCGCTGATGCGTCCGTAAAAAAGCATGTAACCCAGCAGAGCCGCCCCCAGACACGACATCCCAACGCCGAGCAGCACTCCGACGATGGTCATACCGTAAGCCGCGCCAAAGTTGATCGTGACGACACCGTACGTATACCCGGCAAGCCCGAAGAAAGCGGTCTGGCCAAAGCTGAGCGCGCCCGTGTATCCCCAGATCAGCGATAGCCCAAGAGCCATAAACACCCAGCAAAAAAAGTAGGCCGTATTACCGACACTCCAGCCATCTGCAAAGGCGGGGTAAACGGCGGCCGCGCCAATCGCCAAGGCAAAGCCAACCCAAAACAGCGATCCGCGACCCAGTGTTTGCGGACCGTTAACGAGCCGCATCCAGTTTGGCACGCGAGACGCTGACCGCGCCGTCAGCGGGTCTTCTCGTTGCAACATAGCCATTTATGAACGCCCCTTGAGTAACCAGCCAGACAGGCCTTGCGGGAGAATGCGGATAACCACCATGACGGTTATTAACAGCCCCACCTGGCCCATGAGCTGCCCCTGCCACCCGGTCAGGAACGCCTTGATAACCGCGAGCGTGGCCGCGGCTGGCGCCGTACCCAGGAACACATCCGCCCCGCCCACAACCACCGTCACGAAGCTCTCGACCAGGAAGTTGGCGCCCAGCGTCGGGACGATGGAGATCGTGGGGGCATAAAGCGCGCCGGCCAAACCGGCCAGTGCAGCCCCGAGACCAAAGGTGAGGGAGTACATACGCCCGGTGTCGATCCCCGCGGCTTTAGCCATGTGCGGTGCTTGAATCGTTGCCCGCGAATGGATACCGAACGTCGTATGGTGAAACAGCACATACAAGCCAATAAGCAGTAGCACGGCGACCCCAAGCAGCACCATTCGATAGGTCGAGTAGGTGTAATCGCCCACCGAAAAGCTACCCAGCGGCGTGCTGATACCCGACATGCTGGAGCCAAACACGATCAGTGTGCCTTGAGTGAGAACCAGGCTGATCCCCCAGGTGGCCACAATGGAGTCCAATGGCCGGTGATAGAGGCGATGAATAATCGTGCGTTCAAGCACAATGCCAAGAATCCCGGCGGCAAGGCTGCCGCATAACATAGCGATGGGCAGTGGAACCCCCATGCGCGCCGTTGCCACCGTTACGTAGGCGCCGCACATGATAAATTCACCGTGAGCCAGGTTGATGATACCCATCATCCCGAAGATCACCGCAAGCCCCATGGCAGATAGCACCAGGAAGGCAAACGCATCCCCAAACTGATAAAACGCTGTAAACGCGAAATGTATATATTCCATATCCAGGCTCCTGGGCAGGAAACGCCAGCGAGGTTTCCCGCTTAATGCAAACTCACAGGTCAGGCAGGGTGAATTTCATCACCCTGCCGGGACGATGCGTGATATTTACTCGTTGGGAGGGCTAGAAGGGGTGTACTGGGCACTTGGGTCGTTCTGGGTCAGATCGCAACCATTTTCACCCAGCCAGTACGGCTCGATATTTTCCCAAGTTTCGGGGAAAGATATCTCGTGGTTCTCATCCACTTTCGCCAGAAAGATATTGTGAGACATATGCTGGCTCTTAGGGTCGAGACACACGGTGCCAGAAGGGCCATCGAAGCAGACATCGCCCTCGGCGATCACTTCGCGAAGGTCTTCTTTGTCGGTCGAACCGCCGGCACGCTCGACCATCTGCTTATAAAGGTACATAGCAATGTAAGAGTTCGCGGCTTCCTGATTCACATAGGGCGTATCAGGGAAGCGCTCATAGAACTTCTCAACAAACGCGTTAGCCTCAGGGGTATCCACTTCTTCGATAAAGTTCGTGGTAACAAACATGTTTGCAAGGCTTGGGGGCGCGAAGCGCTTATGCTCGTAGCCCTGTCCGACATTTACTGACGATGCCATGGGCAGCCCCAGATTTGCCGATGCCGCTTGCTCGTAGTAAGACGCCTGGTTGGAACCGACAAGTAGGGTTACTACAAAGTCTGGATCCTCACCCTGAATATCTTGAATTGTCTGTGAAAATTGTGAAACACTCAGTGGAATGAACGCCTCGCCTACAATTTTCCCGCCTTCCTCTTCCACAATCTGTCTAACCCACTCCGCCGAGATCTGGCCAAAGTTATAGTCCGCGGCGATCGTATAGACCTTAGGGCCATACTCTTCCATCATCCAGGGAATCAGCGTCGAGAACTGCTGCTCCGGAACAGCGCCAGTGACAATCATGTTGGCGTCACATACGCCGCCTTCATACTGATTGTTATAAAACGCCAACCCATCAAACTGGTTAACAATCGGTCGATATGCTTCCCTTGATGAAGAAGCAAACCCCGCAAAGACGGTATCCACTTGATCACGCTGGAGAACCCGCCGCATTAACTCTTGATAACGACGATCATCAGACTGAGTGTCGTAAACGACGAGTTCCACCTCGCGACCCGCGATACCGCCTGCGCCATTGATTTCCTCAGCCGCTAATTCAATGGCACTCACCTTCGCCTGAGTGACTGCCGCAAAGTTGCCGGACTGATCCTCTAACACACCGATCCGGATAGGATCATCTGCCGAAGCGCTGGCCACAAAAGCGCCAGCCATCAGAGTTGATAAGGTTATCGTTCTCTGAATTGTTGAGTATTTCATTTGTATACTCCCAGTTTAGTTTTTACTGTTTCCTGCAACGCTTTAACGCCTTCCTGCGGCAATACAGCTTCCTACATCGCCTCTACATGAAATGAGAAACGACGCTCTGCTCTTAAACGCAATGACGGCTAAAATCGTGTGGTTAGGTGTTAGAGTTCAATGATGTGCCCCACTTTTGCCTCGCTTGTTGTCTCGCTTATTGTTAGTTAGGCCACTACAAGTAGCGATTGAACCGGGCTTCCCCGAGACCATCGGTGACATCGAAATCTCCCTTCAGCGCTGCCATAGCAATCTCGCCGGAGACGATCATCGCCGAGAGGTCTTCCAGTGATAGACGTCGGTTCATGCTCGCCGAGCGCAACAGGGCAAAAGCGTCATTGACGGAAACGCCCATATCCTCAATGAGCTTGATCGCCGCCGTACAAACGACTCGGCGTGCACGCACCTGCTGTTCCAGACGTTGAAGTCTCTGCTCAGTCTCGTAGCGCTCATTAAACTTTTGGTTAGCGAGAATTAGGCTCGCGAGAATACCGGCCTTACGTAACGGCTTGGTGAGATAGCCGCAAACTCGGCGCTCGATGAACCAATTGACCGAGCTCGGCGCATCCGAACCGATCAGGGCAATCGCCGGCCCCTGGACACTGTCGATCATGCGAGTGATGCTGCCGAACTGGCGTCCCAATTCATCATCGAAGAACACCAAGTCAAACGGCCTATCAGCCCCCACTTCATCGTGGATTTCATAAACGACCGGGGTAACTCCCAGTTCTACAAGGAACTGGCTCAGCACCGCCCGATCCTTTTCGGCGGCACACACAACCAATGCACGGTGGCCCCTGAAGTTACGTCGTGTGGTAACAGTCATCGCACGATCCTCAAGCCAATATTGTTTTGAGCAATGGGCGTTTCCGTCTGAGCAGAGCTTCCACCACATGCTTCAGCCCAAACGAGATAAGGATCCGGGCGAACGGGGGCGTTTGCTTCTGAAATCACCTTGAACGTCGCGTCTTCACGGGATATTCCTAGCCGGACGGTCAAGTAGCTGTGATTGCTCTCAGGATCGACATGAACCATGCCCTGCGGGGCTTGGAACGACGTTTTATGCAAGGCTTTTTTCACCCGTTCGATATCAACTGAATCGGCGCCAGCCAGCGCCAGGGCAAGAAGATGAACGGTGTTATAAGAAGCCTCTGCATCTGCACTCGGTAAAGCATTGTGGCCATATCGCTTGCGGTAACTTTTAACGAACTGCTTGTTAACATCCGTCTCAATGGTCGAGAAGTAGACACTCGATGCAAGATGCCCACTACATGCCTGCGAACCGATCTGGGCGAGTTCCGGCTCACAAAGTGTGCAGCTACCAATGACCGTTTCTTGTAGTGCCGCATTCTCAGCGCGAGCTTTTGCAAACGCCCGGTAGAACGCGTAGCTAGACTCACCGATCAGCATGTTCATGATGAAGGCGGGGCGCTTTTCGTGGATTTCTTCGATGATGCGTGCCACATCCAAATCACCTACCTGCAAGTACCGCTCGGCGATCATCTCTCCACCGTGTGCTTTGGTAAGTTCCCTAATGATGCGGCCGTTTTCCCAGGCCCATACATAGTTAGAGCCTACGAAGTAAACATCTCGTGTGATATGGGCAAGCACATAGTCCATCAGCGGCAGAACATGTTGGTTCTGAACGGCGCCGGTATAGATAACGTTATTGTTGGTCTCAAAACCTTCGTAGTGCGACGGATACCACAGCAAGCCATCGTATTTTTCGAAAATCGGGATGACTTCTTTTCGACTGGAAGACGTATAGCAACCAATCACGTGCTTTACGCCCTCATGGCGTAGCAAGCTGCGCACGTGGGTGCCGTAGGCAGCGGTATCACCGGCCGGTTCGCATTCGATGGGCACAAGCTCAAAGGAGAAACGTTTGTCCTGGTTGACCTCTTCCAGCGCCAGCATCGCCCCATCGCGCATTGAGCGGCCAACGGTGGCGTAAGGGCCTTGGGTAGAGAAGAGAATGCCAACCGGAATACGACGGTTCATTGACTAACCTTCCTGTTCGCGGACATAAAAAAAGGGCTCACAACGCTACCTGACGGTAACGATGGGAGCCCTATTGCTCTGTGCCTTTTCGGTGTATGCCGACGCACAATATGTCAATTACTAAACTTAGTATTGTGACCCCTAATCGACTTTGTCAACTCATTGACGCTATTCTTAAGTCGAAGGCCATTACCACTAAACAACTATAAACAAACTAAAGCAACAAACGTGCCAATTAAACAACATGCCACAATAGCGGCTTTTGAACACCTTTAATGTAGGTGCTTCGCCTCTTTTTGATACACACATAAGAATTTATGCTGCACGAAGGTGCACTCAGGCTTCCCATGCTTGTATAGCCGTGAAAACCAGACAGTCGAGGATGAAGGATTTTATAGAATCTGCTGAAGGCCGCCAACAAATCAGGTCATTTCGACTACTCAGATACGATTTGCCAATCTGATAAGAACAGGCAGAAGTGGTCTTGAAAGAAACAGTACGCAGATGCAGAATTTGGGGAATAAAACAAAAAAGGCCACCTTTGAAGGTAGCCTTTTTGAGTCTCTAACATGTTGCTTTTAACCACTTTTCAGTGGTGCCGACACCAGGAGTCGAACCCGGGACCTACTGATTACAAGTCAGTTGCTCTACCAACTGAGCTATGTCGGCGCTTCACGTTTTCTTGAGAACTTGATTGCTTCGCTGTTAGGCTCTGCAATCAACAAGAAATCTTGTTGGCAATGGCTGGGGTACCAGGATTCGAACCTGGGAATGCCGCTACCAAAAAGCGGTGCCTTACCACTTGGCGATACCCCAGCAGTGTGGTGGCCAGAGACGGAATCGAACCGCCGACACGGGGATTTTCAATCCCCTGCTCTACCAACTGAGCTATCTGGCCGCTGCCAACGGTGCGTATTAAACTAAAAACGCCGCTTTCCGTCAACACCTTTGTGAAACTTTCTTGCGATACCGATGCTTAGAAGTCTTTTTTCCTACGCCATCTCTGGCTCGGCCTTCGATACACCCATACCTAGAGCCACTGATTACAAGTCAGTTGCTCGATCAATCCCCCTTGTACTCAGAACGAACAACCGCTCTCTTCATGCCCTGCTATTCATGCCTGCTGCTCATACCTGCTTAGGCGGCACATAACCTTCGGCTTGGTCGGTTTCCTGGTTGTCCAGGAAGCGCTGCATCTGCTCCATTAGATACGCACGGGATTCGGGGTCGAGCATGTTGAGGTGCTTTTCATTGATCAGGCGGGTTTGCAACGCCTGCCAGGCTTCCCAAGCGGGCTTGGAAACGGTGGCCTGAATCTCCTGCCCCTGCTTACCCGGCAAAGGTGGGAATGGCAGTGCTTCCAACTCTTTTTGGTACTTGCGGCAAAAAACGGTATTGCTCATAACGTGCTCCTGGTTCTGCGACTTCATTCAATGATCTCATCCAATCAGCTAGCAAACGCTTAAGCGTGCCCTGGTGTCGGATTGAGGCTAAAGGGCGTTAGCTGGCTGAGCAGCGCTTTAACGGGAGCAGCAAGGCCCAGTTCAGGCGGACGGTTAACGTCGTACCATACGCCGCTTTCACGAACACCGCCCAGCCTATCGCAGCTCACCGGCTGCGGGGTAATCTCTAAGCGAAAATGACTGAAGGTGTGGTAAAAGCTAGGCGGCGTAGTTCCCCGCTTAGGGTTAACGGCGTTGTCTTCAAGCCAGTCATTGAGCTCGCTGTACTTCTCAAACTGCGGCAAACTCCATAACCCGCCCCACAGACCGCTGGGAGGGCGTTTCTCAAGCCATATCCGGCCTTCCGGGTCACGCAGCATCAGCATGATCGTTTGTCGTGTGGGCAGCGCCTTTTTGGGTTTGGATTCCGGGTAGCACTTTGGTTCGCCTTGGGCGTAGGCCAAACAGACATCGTTAAATGGGCAGCTCAGGCAGTCCGGTTTGCTGCGTTTACATAGCGTGGCGCCAAAATCCATCATCGCCTGGGTGTAATCCGCTAGGCGCTCTGTTGGGGTGTAGTACTCCGCCAGCGACCACAGCTTTCTCTCCACATTGGGCTTGCCCGGCCAGCCGGGCAGCGCATGCAAACGAGTGAGCGAGCGCTTTACATTGCCATCTAAAATAGCCGCACGCTGCCCCGTGCTTTGCGCAATGATAGCGCCAGCGGTGGAGCGGCCAATACCAGGCAAAGCGACTAATGCGTCGAGACTCTCCATCGGCAGTTCGCCATTGTGCTCCGCTAACGCAACCTGGGCAGCTTTATGCAAGTTGCGCGCACGGGCATAGTAACCAAGGCCCGTCCAGAGGTGCAGCACTTCATCCTGCGGGGCCTTGGCGAGACTTTCCAGGGTAGGAAAGCGCGCCATAAAACGCTCAAAATAGCCGATAACGGTGGCAACCTGGGTTTGCTGCAGCATGATTTCCGACACCCACACGCGGTAGGCGCTACGCGGCGACTGCCACGGCAAGTCGTGACGGCCGTAGCGGTCAAACCAATCCAGTAGGCGCTGTTGGAATTCGCTTGCCGCTAGCCGCGGCGTGGGCATATCTGCCATGCACGCTCCTTAAACAGAAATGGGTATATGAAACAGCAATGGGCATACACCAGTGCCAATATAAAAAAGCGCCGGCGTTTAGGCCGGCGCAGCACTTACTGTTTCGATAAATGCGTCACTTTACATCCTGCGTCGATGCTCAGTTAAACAGACTGCGTAGGCCATCGCGAAGCTCTTGAGCAGCGCCTTCGCCAAGGCGTTCATCTAGCTCATCTAAAGAGTCGCCTAGACGCTCCTCCAGCTCTTCATTAACACGATCCCCCGTTTCGTTGCGCAGTAGGTCGACCACAGCGGTCTGGAACATCTCACGGTCGAACCGGCACCACTCGGTGCGTTCATCGCCAAGATTACCTTCACAGCGTACGGGCAGCGGCAGTTGTTCCAGGCGCGGGTTAACTTCACAGGCCGCGTCAGCGGTGTCGACCAAACGAGCATTAGCACGGGTATCAAAGTTCAAGCTGGCGAGATCCAGTTCACCTTCTCCACGCACATCGATGCCGGGCAGGGTAATCAGCAGGTCGTCACTCTCCACTAAGCCGTTACTGATTTGGAAGGTAGCATCAAAACGCTCAAAGCGCGTATCGGTGTGCCAATCCCGCAAAGTGCCCTGCCCCTCTAACTGGGCAACCAGTTCACACATCTGCTTGGAAATGTTGGTATTTAAAATGGCGCCTTCGTTTAGACGAGCATTAAGCGCGCCATTGAGGTTGCCGATAAGCGCTTCACGGGTATTGCCCTGACTGGTGACATCCCCGGTTAAATTAAAGCGACCGCGCAGTGGTGATGCTTCCTCTTTTTCACTGATCGCTTCAATCAACGGCGCCACCTGAACGTTGTTAATAGTCGGCGATAGCGCCCACTCAAGGATGGAATCCGTAGCATCAACCTGGCCGGTCGCGCGGAGTTCACCCTCGTAGAAGCCTGACTCAAACGCCGTTAGCCGATGAACGCCGTCGTCGCCACGCAGTTGCAAGCGTGGATTGTTGAAGGTCAGGCCCGCAAAAATAAGCGTATCGACACTCAGGTCGCCCTCTAGCGCCAACCCGCTGAGTAATGATTGCGGCACTAGTGTGTTGTTTTCCTGAGCAAAAGCTTTACGCAGTAAACCGCGACTCGCCTGTTTGGCGGTGGCCTCACCGGGTAGATAGCGATCAAGGTCTAGTTGGTCACCGGCTAAATCAAACGCCAGGCGTGAGCCATTCAGCGCCGCCGTCAGCTCGCCGGTAAAGGTGCTGTCGTCGACGACCAACGAGAGGCTAGGCAAAGAGAATTGCTCGGCATCACCTTCGATAGGACTGGTCATGGCTACATCGCTGAGCGCAGCCTCGCCCGCGGTGGTTAGGGTAACGCCAGCACGGGCAAGCCAGGGGCGTAGCGTAAAGGGGGCAGCGGTTAGCTGACCACGATAACGGGGAGCATCGCGCAACTGCTCAATATTAAGGTGGCCGCTCACCCTTAAGCCATCCGGCCCGGTAAGCTGCAAGTCTTTCAACTGCGCCGTTTGTGCCTGCCAGTCGCCCTCCAGGCCAAAGGCGAGCGCCAACGCCAAGCTGCCCTGCCAGTTATCCGCATTACGCAGGCCCGTTTCGAGCAGCCCCTCTTTAATGGTGAGCTGCTGCTCGCCCATACGGGCAACCAGTTCGGCGGCCTTCAAGCTTAGCTGCTGTGGCTCGCTCTCTGCCCCCTTGGTGGTTCGAGTGGTCAGTGCCATATTTTCCAGGGCGAAAAGCTTATCTGCCAACCCAAGCCGCACGCGTGTTTCAAGATTGATATCGCTGGTCAGATCAGGGGCACGCTCCAATACCTCGGCATCGAGCCGGTTATGCTTGGTCAGTGTGAACATAGCCTTCAGCGGAAAGGCGCGCAGCGGGTTAACGTTACTACCCGAGATATTCAGTTGCTGCATACGCCACAGTGCTTGGGTTTGCGCATCGCGGAAGCGAATGTCGGCGTTTTTCACTTCAACGCTGGCAATACTCAACACCACGGCCAAGCTACCGGCGTCCGCATTGGGGCCAGCACTGGCGGGCGCTAGCACCGTTTCAGCCGCGCTTTCATTGTGCTCAGAAAGGCGCTCTAACAAGGGCTCCCAGTTACCCTCACCCTGTTCATCGCGCTCTAAGTTAAGGCGCATACCGTCCAGGGTTAGGCCGTCGACGGCAATTTCCCCTCGCAATAGCGGGCCGAATGCCACGCTCACCTCGGCGCGGTCAATAGCCGCAAAGGCAGCACTCTCTTCAGCCTGCTCGGGCAACCAGGCGCGGGCTTTCTCTACACTGACGCCGATACGCGGGTAGAATGACCAGGTAATCGGGCCTTCCAACGCCAAGTTGAGTCCCGTTTGCTCCTCCACGACAGCAGTTAAACGGGGCTTGAAGTCTTCTGGATCCAGAAAGGTGGTCACGTAGACCACGGCGGCGACCGCAACGATGGCGAGAATGCCGACTGCTGCCAGCAAGATACGTAATAGCTGTTTCATTACCCTTTCCCTTGTGGGTCTAACTCAACAAAATCACTGGTGGCGGGCATACCCGCTGCCGGCGTTTCTGGGTTGGCCATTGGCCGGTAACCTAGCTTGGAGAGCAGCACGCGGTCGGCCAGTGGTAAAGTGGACGTTTCAATGCGCAGGACACGGCCTTCCTGCTTGGCTTGCTCGCCAAGCAGCGCCATCAAGCGCGAACCGACGCCACGGCGACGGGTGGTTTTGCGCACGCAGAGCTCAGATAGCCACCACGCCCGGTCTGCGCCCTCCTGAACGGCGACGGCCCCCAGCAGCCGATCGTTGAAGAGAGCACAGGCAAAAAAGTGCTGGCCTGCAAAATGTTGCTCAATAAATGGCTCAACCGTTGGGGTGGGCATACGCTCTTGGGGCGCATCCTGATAGATGCGCATAAGATCAAGGCGCACCTGCTCATCGGCTTCCCAACGGGCCTGGTCGACATGGTGCAGTGTCACCGGCATGGTGAAATCCTCTTCGCCAAAGCAGCCTGGCTGCTATTTCTGCCGCAATTGATTGCGGCTACATTTCGCGCATTGTAGCGGATGAGGGCGCCGATTCACTATAATGGTCGCTTCGCCACAGGCCGATCAAATCAGTGGTAAGTTGATGATCGCCACCAGCCATCCCTCAGAGTGCGCTTCAGCGCAGGAGATGCAACATGTCAGCGCGTATTGCCACGGTTAGCCGTGACACCAACGAAACGCAGATCAAGGTCAGCGTCAATCTCGATGGCGAAGGCCGTCTTAGCTGCCAAACCGGCGTTCCGTTCCTGGATCATATGCTTGATCAAGTTGCTCGCCACGGGATGATCGATCTCGACATCAATGCCACTGGCGACCTGCATATTGACGACCACCATACCGTAGAAGACCTGGGTATTACGCTAGGCCAAGCTTTTTTTGAAGCAATTGGCGATAAACGCGGCATTTACCGTTATGGTCACGCCTATGTTCCTCTTGATGAAGCACTCTCCCGGGTAGTGATCGACTTTTCCGGTCGACCTGATCTGTTTATGAATGTTGAATTCACCCGCGACACTATCGGTAGCCTGGACACTCAGTTGTTCTGGGAGTTTTTCCAAGGCTTTGTCAATCACGCCCGCGTGACGCTGCATATCGACAACATCAAAGGCTTTAATGCTCACCATCAGGCGGAAACGATCTTCAAGGCCTTTGGCAGAGCACTCCGCATGGCCGTGATGGAAGACCCGCGCATGGCAGGCCAAATGCCCTCCACCAAAGGGAGCTTATGATGCTGCGCTGTAGCCTGCGCGATGCCACGGGCTTTGCCGTTAGCCCTATTTTGTCCACTTCTCCAAGGAGCGCTTCATGACCATTGCTGTAATCGACTATGGAATGGGCAATCTTCATTCTGTAGCCAAAGCGCTGGAGCATGTGACCCATGAGAATGTCGTCATTACCCGCGACCCGCGCCGTATCCTCGGCGCAACGCGTTTAGTGCTACCGGGCCAAGGGGCCATTCGCGACTGCGTTGGCGAACTTGAGCGCACCGAGTTACGCGGGTTGGTGGAGGATATCTTAACCCGCCAGGCCAAACCGCTGCTGGGTATCTGCGTGGGCCAGCAGATGCTACTGGAGCGCAGCGAAGAGAATGGCGGCGTAGAGTGCCTGGGGTTCTTTAAAGGCAGTGTAGATCGTTTCCCTGGCGATATGCGCGACGCCCACGAGCAGCGCTTGAAAGTACCGCACATGGGCTGGAACGTGGTAGAGCAGCACCATGAACACCCTCTCTGGGCAGGTATTGATAATCACGAACACTTCTACTTCGTGCATAGCTACTACGTTAATGCCGATGAAGATGCACAAGTATTTGGTACGACCCAATACGGCAAGGTAACCGCCCACGTGGCCATTGGCCGTGACGCGACCTTCGCGGTGCAGTTTCACCCCGAAAAAAGCTCCCGCGCGGGCCTTCGCCTGCTTGAAAACTTTGTCACCTGGACGCCCTGAGAGGATTTTGTATGTTGGTAATTCCCGCTATTGATCTCAAAGACGGCCAGTGTGTCCGATTGAAGCAGGGCCGCATGGAAGACGCGACGTCTTACGGCGATGACCCGGTGGCCATGGCGGCGCGCTGGGTAGAAGCAGGCGCCCGTCGCCTGCACCTGGTAGATTTGAACGGCGCCTTTGAAGGCAAACCGGTGAACGGTGACGCCGTGACGGCTATCGCCCGCGCTTACCCGGATCTGCCGATTCAAATTGGTGGCGGCATTCGCAGTGCGGAAACCATCGAGCACTACTTAAGCGCCGGTGTCTCTTATGTGATTATCGGCACCAAGGCAGTTAAAGAACCCGCTTTTGTGGGCGAGATGTGCCGCGCTTTTCCCGGCCATGTGATCGTTGGACTTGATGCCAAAGATGGCTATGTCGCCACCGACGGCTGGGCAGAGGTCTCCACGGTAAAAGCCACTGAGCTTGCCAAGCGTTTCGCCAACGACGGCGTCTCCAGCATTGTCTACACCGACATTGCCCGCGACGGCATGATGCAAGGCGTCAATGTGGAAGCCACCGCGGCGCTTGCCCGCGAAGGCGGTTTGCCGGTGATCGCCTCCGGTGGAGTGACCAACCTGGACGATATCAAAGCACTCTGCGAGGTTGCTGATAGCGGTATCCTGGGCGCTATTACCGGTCGGGCAATTTACGAAGGCAGCCTGGATGTTGCCGAAGCTCAGCGGCTGAGCGACCAACTGACGGGAGGCAGTTCATGAGCCTTACCAAACGCATTATCCCCTGCCTGGACGTAGACGCCGGGCGCGTGGTCAAAGGCGTTAATTTTGTCGGTATTCGCGATGCCGGTGATCCGGTGGAGATTGCCCAGCGCTATAACCAGCAGGGCGCCGATGAAATCACCTTTCTCGACATTACCGCTAGCCACGAAGACCGCGACACGACGGTGGAGATGGTTGAACGCATTGCTGGCGAAGTGTTTATTCCGCTAACCGTCGGCGGCGGCATTCGCAGCTGTGACGACATTCGCACTATGCTGAACGCCGGAGCGGACAAAGTATCGATCAACACCGCAGCGGTCACTAACCCTGAGTTTGTTCGCGAAGCCGCCGAGCGTTTTGGTAGCCAGTGCATTGTGGTGGCGATTGACGCTAAACGGGTCTCTAAAGAGGGAGAAACGCCCCGTTGGGAGATTTTCACTCACGGCGGCCGCCGCCCAACAGGCCTTGACGCCGTTGAATGGGCGAAGAAGATGGTTGAGTTCGGGGCGGGCGAACTACTGCTCACCAGCATGGATCGCGACGGCACCAAGATTGGCTTTGACCTGGGCGTGACCCACGCGATTTCCGAAGCGGTGAGCGTTCCGGTGATAGCCTCAGGGGGTGTGGGCAACCTGGATCACCTGGTGGATGGCGTACTCAAAGGTGGTGCCGATGCAGTGCTGGCCGCCAGTATTTTCCATTTTGGCGAATACACCATCCCTGAAGCTAAGCGCTATATGGCCGAACGCGGTATCGAAATGCGGCTTTAAAATGCCCTCTATCAACCAGGAGCTTCGAATGTTTCGTTTACACCCATGGATGGGATGGCTCGCAGGCCTGCTATTAAGCACGCCTGCTACTGCCTTCACGCTACCTGATTGGCCACCGTCGCTGGAGTGGGATCACACCCTGGTGCAAACCAGCCTTTATACCCGCCACTTCAGCCCCGACCCGGAACACACTAACCAACAAGACCTGGTTAGCATTGAACTGCATAATCCGAATCACTGGTTAGCGGGCGGGGCTTGGTTCAAAAACTCCTTCGATCAGCCCTCTTGGTACTTCTATGCGGGGCGGGAGTTCCCTCTTTGGCAAACCGATCAGGGGATAAACGTGCGCGCCAAACTCACTGGCGGACTCCTGCGCGGCTATAAAGGCGAGTATCGCGACAAAATTCCGCTCAATCACTTGGAAATCGCCCCGGCCGCACTCCCCAGTATCGGTGTGCAATGGGGCCGGTTTGAATCAGACCTGATCATTTTCGGCACCGCAGGCATGATGATAACCGCAGGGATGCGCTTTTAGTCGCTACTCCTCAACGTCGTCTAGCGATAAACCCAGATTGCTGATGCCACCATTGCGACCTAATTCACGCACCTCTTTCAGCGACGCCTTATCCAGCGGTTCGCTGACGGCTTCCAATACGGCATCCTGAAAATCGTTTTCGTCGTCCATCAACGGATGGTCGCGAATAATCAGCGCTAGCTTCTGCGCGTCAACCTCGCCTTCAGTAAGCTCTATAAAGGCGCGTACGCCCGCTCGGGATGTGCGGCTAACATCCAGCACGGCCTCTGGGGAGTCGCCTTGCAGGGTGTCCAGCAGCGCTGAGACCGACACTACTGCATCCAGGGCGCGCCGGGCACCAAAGCTGTCATCCTCTTCGGGCGGCTCACACTCGGCTAGCTTTTCCGCTTGGCGGGCAAAGTCGATACTGGCATTGGGCACATTAAGCCGCTCCCAGACCAAGCTCAGCACGGTGCCTAGCGTATGGCTATCGCCGTGGCCGGTGGTTTGCTGATAAAGCATATAGTTAGGCAGCAAACGTTCACACAACGCCGCCATGAAGGCTTGCTGGGCAGGTAGTGGGAGTCCTTGTAACCGTTTGTAAAAGCCCTGGGGTTTCGACACCATACTGATTTCCTGGATCGCCTGCTGTGGGATATTGGTGAAAGTTAGCGGGTACGTTATCGTCTCTCTACGCTTGGGGCGATCCCCAGCGCTTTGATGATTGTACGGCCGGCGAGGAGATTACCATGCATATTCATCTGCTACAGCACGGCCCTGACCATGGCCCCGCCCGATTAACCGATTGGCTAACCAGTATGGGCCATAGTTACACCGTTTTTCATCTCTACGCAGGCGAGCTAACGCCCCGCCCAAACGAGTCTGATGCACTGATTATACTTGATGGCCCAGAAGAGCTACTCAGCCATCCTCCGGCGTGGTTTAAAGCCGAAGATAAGCTCATCAACCGCTATTTGGATGGTCAAAAACCGCTGCTGGGTATTGGCGTAGGCGCCCACTGGATAGCCCAGGCACTGGGCTCGGTGGTAGCGCCTGGTACCTATACTGAAACAGGCTGGCATACAGTCACCCTAGCGCCGGAAAGCTTGCTGGATTTACCCGAAACATTCAGCGCTTTTATGTGGCATCGCTATGTCTTCAGTTTACCCGACGATGCGCTGCCCCTAGGCGGTAGCGAAGCTGCACCGCTGCAAGGGTTTGCATGGGACAGAGGTCGTGTCATCGGCCTGCTGTGCCACCTGGAAGCCACTGCGGCTAGCGTGAAACAGCTACTGGGCACAGCCGAGTGGCCTGAAGCGTCACCTTCCACTACCCGCTATGTTCAGGATGCGGCCCAAATATTAGAAGACCCCAACCGCTTTATTCACCTCGCGCCACAGCTCGACCGACTGATGACCCAGTGGCTTAAAGCAGCGTAACAGTACAAGCTATAAGGCCGTCAGCGGTTCCACTGCCTGGCGGCCTCTAGGCAGCTATCCCAATCGCCCACATGAATCTCTGGCGGCGCAGCGTCGCGCTGCTTCTCTAAATGGTAGCGGTAGAGCGGGTCGTAGTACTCGGTGAGCAGCGGCGCAAGCCAGGCTTCATGGGCTTGGGGGTTGCCCTGGGCATGCTCTTTGAATGCCAGCGCCTGCAGCCGCTGTAAGCGCTGAAGGCGCGCGTTACCCAAGCGTTTTCCTAGTCGGATAAGGGAATTACTTAACTGCGCCTGCATTAATTGCCAGCCCTGGTAGGCCCCATGACGAGCGGCATAGGCCTGCTCCAGGTCGATAATATAGTCCTGCTGAATCTGAGCAAGGCGCCAATCCAGCGGCATTTCGATACGCACCCGCGGCGCTTGCTGCTGCGCCCGCCAGAAGTTCAAGGGAATATTGGCGCTGCCAATCTGACGGGACTCATCTTCGATGACCAGCCCTTCCATCAGCCCGATTAGCCGCTTGGCCAGCGCATGCTCAAAGTTGATTTGAGTAGCAGGCTCTTCAGGTCTGCGTCCAAAAGCAGAACCTTTGTGGTGCGCATAAGCTTCCAGGTCGACGCCATTATCGAGCTGATTAATCAGCGCTGTTTTTGCACACCCGGTGAGCCCTGCAACAACCAGCATTGGCTGAAGCGCGGCCGTATCAATGCGCTCACAGAGCGCTTGGCGCATAGCCTTCCAGCCACCCTCCAGCCGTGGCCTTGAGATACCGGCCTCTTCCAGCCACTGCTGAGCAATTTGCGAGCGCAGTCCACCGCGAAAGCAGTAAATCAATGCATCTGGGTATTCGGCTAAGCACTTCTGCCACGCTGCGACCCGAGCCTGCTTGACCTCGCCGCTGACTAAACGCTCACCTAGCTCAATCGCCGCGGCTTGACCATGCTTCTTATAAGCGATGCCCACCTGATGACGCTCGTCATCGACCATTAAGGGCAGATTGACGGCACCGGGCAGCGCACCCTGGGCAAACTCCACCGGGGCGCGCACATCTATTAGCGGTCGCTCTTCTCTAATTAAACCCAATACCGCCGGTGTGGTGGCTGGAGTTGTGGCCAGTGTCACCCGACCACCTCGATGGAGGCTTTCCCCTGGCGCGCCTTCATGACGCCGAATGACTGTAACGACAGGCCGAATTCGCGACCAATACGCTCAACGTCATCCTCCCAGGCGGGGTCAACGCTGAGCAGCAGGCCGCCGGAAGTCTGGGGGTCACACAACCACTGCCAGTGGGCTTCATCCATGGCCGGCAAGCTTTCCCCCAGCGCATCACGATTACGCAGCGTACCTCCAGGCACAGCGCCTTGGCGGCGGTAGGACTCTGCCTCGGCCAGACGAGGCAACTTACGGAAATCAATCTGGGCCATGACGTTACTGGCCTGGCACATTTCAGCAAGGTGGCCCGCCAAGCCAAAACCAGTGACATCGGTCATGGCGTTCACCCCTTTTACATTGGCAAGCTTCACACCAATACTATTGGGCTTGAGCATCGTTTCACGGGCAAGACCATGGTGGCCCATTTCCAGCAAGCCACGTTTCTCTGCTGTGGTTAGCATGCCCACGCCTAACGGCTTGGTTAAAAACAGTAGATCACCCGGCTTGGCGGTGCTGTTTAGCTTGAGCTTATCCAGGTCGACTAAGCCGTTTACCGCGAGCCCGAAAATCGGCTCGGGCGCATCAATGGAGTGACCGCCCGCCAGGGCAACGCCTAATTCGCGACATACCGCCTGGGCGCCGGCCATTACGTCCCCCGCCACTTCAGCGCTGAGTTTATCCAGCGGCCAACCGAGAATACCTAACGCCATCACCGGCGTGCCGCCCATGGCGTAAACATCGCTGATGGCATTGGTGGCGGCGATACGTCCAAAATCGAAGGGGTCATCGACAATGGGCATAAAGAAGTCCGTGGTGGCAATCATGCCGCGACCATCGCCCAGATCGTAGACGGCCGCATCCTCGCGCCCTTGATTGCCGACGATAAGCCGCTTATGGCCCGTCGCTGGCCCTGCCTTGGCCAGAATCCCATCCAGCACATCTGGGGCGATTTTGCAGCCGCAGCCTGCGCCGTGGCTATATTGGGTCAAGCGAATCGAACTCATCGTGTCTCTCCTTGGCACTTGGGGAATATCATCAGTTTAGCCCAGCATGGCGCATACTACAGAGCGTCCAGCGCGTCGCTAAGCTTATCCACGGCAATGACCTCCATACCTTTGGGCGGCTGCTTGGGGGCATTAGCGCGGGGTACAATGGCACGTAGAAAACCGTGTTTGGCGGCTTCGGCGATGCGCTCCTGACCACTGGGCACCGGGCGTATTTCGCCCGACAGTCCAACCTCACCAAAGACCACCAGCTCTTTGGGCAGGGCTCGGTTTTGCAGGCTAGAGACCACCGCCAACAGTACTGCCAAATCAGCGCTGGTTTCGAGCACTTTGACACCTCCGACGACGTTTAAAAATACGTCCTGGTCGCCGGTAAACAGGCCGCCGTGGCGATTAAGTACCGCTAACAGCATGGCCAGACGGTTTTGATCCACGCCGACGGCGACTCGACGAGGATTACCCAGCGCAGACTCATCCACCAGCGCCTGTACCTCGACCAGAATCGGCCGTGTGCCTTCCCACACCACCATGACTAAACTACCTGGCGCCTGCTCCTCCTGGCGAGAAAGAAAAATCGCGCTGGGGTTTTTAACTTCTTTAAGGCCCTGTTCAAGCATAGCGAAGACGCCTAGCTCGTTGACGGCACCAAAGCGGTTTTTCTGCCCTCGCAGGGTACGAAAGCGTGAGTCGGCGCCCCCCTCTAATAGCAGCGAGGCATCAATCATATGCTCAAGCACTTTAGGGCCCGCCAGCGAACCGTCCTTAGTGACGTGACCTACCAGCAGCAAAACCGTATTAGTCTTTTTGGCGAAGCGCGTTAGCGCCGCGGCTGACTCGCGCACCTGGGCAACGCCACCGGGTGCAGAACTGATATCTTCCAGATGCATGGTTTGGATGGAGTCAATCACCAGAATCTCTGGCTTCTCCCGCTCAGACACCGCCAGAATAGTTTCTACACTGGTCTCGGCCAGCATTTTCAAACCATTGGTGGGCAACTGTAGGCGGTGCGCACGCATCGCTACCTGGGAGAGTGACTCCTCACCGGTCACATAGAGGATACGCCGCTGCTGGGCCAACTTGCAGGCCGTTTGCAGCAGCAGGGTCGATTTGCCCGCCCCAGGATTACCACCCAACAGAACCGCTGACCCGGGCACCAACCCTCCGCCTAGCACGCGATCAAACTCCGCGAACGTCGAGCTCATACGCGGCACTTCACTAAGATCCACATTGCCCAGGTCGATCACTTCACGGGACAGATCTCCCGCGTAGCCAGATCGACCGGGGGCTGCGCCGCCACCAGGGCGGGCGCTCGCCAAGTGCACTTCACTGAGCGTGTTCCACTCGTGGCAACTGCTACATTGTCCCTGCCATTTACGGTATTCGGCACCGCACTCGGTACACACAAAGGCGCTTTTGGCTTTGGCCACTGCCATTACACTCCTACTGTTGCTGTCACTAAGGGGCAACTTACGCTTGGCTGCCGCTAGTATTCATCACTTACTGTCGCGTACTTTATATTCATGAGTGCCAGCAAACACAAAAGGCGGCCAGTGGCCGCCTTTTGTACTACTGGCTAACGTCTTATTGACGCTTTAGCTGCAGCATTTCACCATTTTCAAAGCGGCGACGCTCTGGATCAATCAACTCCAACGTGCTCTCATCAATACGCATGAAGTAGTAGATTTGACCATCGCCATCTGGCGTCAGTTCGTAAACAGTGGCGTCCGGATCGGAAGGCGTACCGGTTAGCACTTCCCAGTTACCCGCGTAGTTTTCATCCGGCGGTGTTTGAGGGTGGTTACGGTAAGAAGCATTCAGTGTGAAGGTACGCTCTTCAGCCGCGCTCATCTCTTCACCCACCATCGTGACATCCAGATCGATACCATCGCAATTGCGGCAAGGTAATGAACCTTGGTAATTTTGCTGTGCGGCAGCTGCCTCTTCTTGCTGCTGCTCCATGGGGCTGCTTGCACAGCCAGCCAGCAGTGCCAACATGGCCGAACCGGCCAGCAAACTCTTAAGTTGCATAGAGTGTCTCCTTAATCTCGTGTTGGACATCACATTTATTTACGCGCACTTATGACAGCATAACCGCTACAAGGTGCGACGCACACCCCTAGTGATGCGAATGCTTGCGCTTAGTTAGCCTTCAAGCGACCATGGTGTACCTTGCTAGGATAATCAGGTTACCCACATGAGCCAATACTGGAGTCCGGCCGTTCGCGAACTTACGCCTTACGTGCCCGGCGAGCAGCCACGCGAGCAGCTTGTAAAGCTCAATACCAATGAAAACCCTTACCCACCTGCGCCAGGTGTCGGTGAGGCACTGCGTGACTACGCGACCGATCATCTACGCCTCTACCCTGACCCAACCTCTGCAGCGCTGCGTGAAGCGTTAGCGGAGACGTTTCAGGTAGCGAGTGGCCAAGTGTTTGTCGGTAATGGTTCCGATGAGGTGCTGGCGTTTGCCTTTCAGGCATTTTTCCGCCATGGCGCACCACTAGACGTACCCACGATCACCTATAGTTTCTACCCCGTTTACGCCAACCTTTATGGCGTTGAGCTGCGAAAGCATCCGCTCAATAAGCAGTGGGAAGTCGATATTGATGCGCTTGGAGCGGATACTAGCCGCAGCGGCGTTATTTTCGCTAACCCCAACGCCCCTACTGGCCACGCGCATTCGCTTGCGACTATCGAGGCGCTGTTAAAGCGCGTCACTGATCGAGTAGTGCTTGTGGACGAGGCGTATGTCGATTTCGGCGCAGAGAGTGCTGTTGCGCTGATTGATCGCTACCCTAACCTTCTCGTCACCGGTACGTTTTCTAAATCACGCAGTTTGGCAGGCTTGCGGCTAGGCTATGCGGTGGGCTCAGAGGAGTTGATCGATGGCCTGTTGCGGGTAAAAGACTCCTTTAACTCTTTTCCAGTGGATAGTTTGGCAAGCTTAGTAGGCATCGCCGCACTCAAAGATGTCGAGCATTTTGAAGCCTGCCGCGAGCGTGTTATCACCACCCGTGAACGCACTCACCGGCGCCTTGAAGCGTTGGGATTTGAAGTATTGCCCTCTAAGGCTAACTTTGTGCTCGCCCAGCACCCTAACCACGAAGGCGCGCAGCTATTTGCTGGCCTACGCGAGCGGGGCATTCTGGTGCGCCATTTTAATACCTCAGACCTCAACAACTTCCTACGCATCACCATCGGCACCGATGATGAGATGGATAGCCTGATTGAAGCGTTAGAAATGCTTCTCTAGTAAAGGGTGAGGGGTAAGGAGTGAGGAGAGCCTTGCTGGCAGCTCACACCCTTTACTCCTTACTATTTCCCCTCACAACCTCCCCCTCACGCAAAAACATCCCCCAAGGCATCAGCCCTGGGGGATTTTTTCGTATAAGTGCCTGACGATGATCGGGCCGGCCATCCGGCGGCCGGCGCTCCGGGACTCTCCATGGGGAGACCCCTTGTTTTTCTTCCCCGCAAACAAAAAACCCAGCCGGTTGGCTGGGTTCTTCGTTAAATAAGTGCCTGACGATGACCTACTCTCGCATGGGGAGACCCCACACTACCATCGGCGCTAAGCGGTTTCACTTCTGAGTTCGGCAAGGGATCAGGTGGTTCACGCGTGCTATGGTCGTCAGGCGTAACTGTTAATGTACATCATGCTGACTGTTTTTAACTAGATTGTGATCGTCTCATTGCCTGCCGCCCTGACATTCTGTTGCCTGGGC
>NZ_JAINWD010000015.1:0-56230 GCF_021021315.1 Halomonas sp. IOP_14
CATGATCAAACTCTTCAGTTTAAGATCTATGTGATCCTTACATGTCACCCGAGGGCAACAAAAGCGGATCAAACTTGGCTCAAGGTTCAAACGAATTCATTCAACTGTTGTTTAAAAACTTTCGTTTAAAAACTGTCGTTCTCATGACCGCTTGCCTTGATATTTGGTGATTTGTCACCAACATCAGCAAGCGCCCACATGAATTACCTGATCAAATTGTTAAAGAGCTAGTCGATGAGGCCGTGCCCCGTTGACGTGTGCGTATACTACCCGATTCACCGCCAGGGTCAACAGCGATTTGAATATTTATGAGTAAAAACCTAGCACTGCATCTGATTAAAACAGCGCCTAGTCTGTGTGACTAGGCGCTGTAATGCTATACCCCAGCTAAACGAGCGAGAAGTTCTTCGCGTCGGCCTGGGCTAGTAAAGGCTTCCTCAATGGCGTTGCGGGTTATCTGACGAAAAACCGCCTCATCCCAGTCAAACGCATCGGCACAAGCAATGTGATTGGTCAACATACCGCCACCAAAATAGGCGGGGTCATCCGAACTAATGGTTACTTTGAGCCCTTCAGCCAAAAGCTTGGGCAGCGGATGATCACGCAAATCCTCTACTACCTTTAAGCTGACGTTTGAAAGTGGGCAAACCGTTAGAACAATCTGTTCACTGCGCAAACGCTCAACTAGCACATCACTTTCTAAACAGCGCACCCCGTGATCAATGCGCTGAACATCAAGGATATCCAGGGCTTCTTTAATATAGTCTGCGGGGCCTTCCTCCCCGGCATGGGCCACGCGCACAAGCCCAAGCTGCTTAGCGCGCTTAAACACCTCAACAAATTTTACCGGTGGGTTGTTTTGTTCAGCGCTATCCAGACCGATGGCATCTAGCATTTTCCAATAGGGAGCGGCTTGCTCAAGTACATGCAACGCCTCCTCTGCGGGACGGTCGCGGAGAAAAGCCATAATCATGCCGATAGAGAGGTCGAGGTTATCCTCTGCCTCCTGCTTAGCTTTTAATAGCCCAGCCATTACCACTTCAAGCGGCACACCACGCTGTAGGTGCGCCTGGGGGTCAAAGTGCATGTCGATATGCACAACACCCTCCTCCCGCGCGCGCTTGAAATAATCCATCGCCAGGTCGTAAAAATCTTCCTCGTTACGCAGCACGCTCATGCCCTGAAAATAGAGATTCAGGAACCCCTGCAGATCATTGAAGTGGTAAGCATCTTTGGCTTCTTGAACTGTCGTATAGGGCAGCTCAATCCCATTACGCTGTGCTAGTGCAAACATTAGCTCTGGTTCCAGCGAGCCTTCGATATGCAAATGGAGCTCTACTTTAGGAAGATTGCGTAAAAATTCGTGCATGGAGGGCTCCTGGCTATCTCTTATCAATTAATCAATATCGCTCATTACCGATTCTTTAAGTGCGAACTGGCTAAGTCTACCGGCATCTAAATGCCAGTGGTACTCGACCCCCGGCAATGGGTTCAGTGAACCAACTTGATGGACAAAGAATATAACCGTTCGATTAAGCAGCCATTGATCCAGGGAAGCTGCAAGGTGGTTTGCCGTCACCGCATCAACGCCTGCAAATGGCTCGTCAAGAATCACCACTTGAGGACTGCAAAGCATTAGCCGTGCTAATGCCAAACGCCGACCTTGACCACCCGATAGCTGCTGGCCTTTTTCGCCCACCGACGTGGCTAAGCCTTTCGGCAGTTGCTCAACCCAACCATCCAAGGCAACGGCCTTCAATACCTCCCAGAGGTTTTCATCGCTTGCGGTGGGGTTGGCAATACGCAGGTTCTCAGCAATAGAGGCATCAAACAGATCCACCTGCTGAGTGAGCATAGCAAAGTGATTAGCACGGCTTTCGACCGAGAGCTGCCACACTGGCACGCCACCCACCATCGCCTCACCCTGAGTTGCTTGTAAGCGTCCCATCAACACACTGGCTAAAGACGATTTTCCGGCACCAGAATTGCCGGTAATCACCGCTCGCTTTCCAGCGGGTAGTTGAAAATTAATACACCTTAGCGCGGGCTCTAATGTTTGCGCATAGCGCAGAGAGAGCTGATTAACCTGAACGCTGAGATCAACATCTTCAGGTAGCGTAACAACAGGGGCAGCCGACGATGAATCGCTGGTTAGCGCATTTAACCGACGCACCGCTGCATAGCTAGCGCCCAGCTTGATAAAGCTAGCAGGTAGTGCGATAAACGCCTCATTCACCCCCAGCACTATCAATGCAACCATCACCAAAACAGGGCCCGTGACCAGCTGCTGGCTAAATACCAGGCTAGCGAACCACACAACTGCCACTACCATTAATCCGCTTATGACACTCACCAGGCAGTTTATTAGCGCCGCCTTACGCCCCAAGCGGCGCTGATTGCCGAACGCTTGCTGCTCTTGAGTCGCAATCATCGTCCGGTGCCACTGGGTCGTTTGATAGCTCATCAACTCGGCCGAGGCCTGTACTTGGTCGACCACTAGGCGGCGCAGCGACTGCTGGTCAACCACCTGCTGATAGCTTTGCGAAAATCCCCAGGCAGCCGCTAACAAGGTCGCTACTAGCCAGAGCAAGCCCAGCGTCACCGCCATCAGCACGGCAATACCGGGCAACCAAATAGCCACAAAAAGCGACACAGTCACTACACCAAGCAGCGCCACCAATGGTGGCACCAAGAGTCGCAGATAAAAATTATCCAGGGTGTCGATATCAGCCGTTAAACGGCTCAGCAAGTCGCTGGCACGCTCACCGTGCAAGCGAGCATCGTCAAAGCGCGTTAAATGGCCAAATACCCGATAACGCAAGTCGGCAAGCAGCGTTAACACCGTATTATGGTTATAGAGACGCTCGACATAGCGCGCAAGGGTGCGCGCCAAAGCGAAGAAGCGAATGCCGCCACCGGGGATATAAACATCAAGTCGCGCGGGAATACCCAGAGCCAGGGCGATACCGGTCAGAGCACTGGCGGTAATAAACCAACCCGACAACCCCAGCAGCGCAAGCCCGGCTATCAGGGTGACCCAAACCAACAAGGCGCCCACCAAAAAGCGCCTGCGGCGGCGCACTAAGAGCAGCAGCCAAGGGCGGAAGTCACGGTAAATAGTCATCATGAGGCCACCTCTACCAGTTCACCCTGTTCAAAAGCTAGATGGCGTTGAGCGGCGGCAATCACGGCCGGATGGTGGGTCGCTATGACCAGGGTGCGCCCCTCTTGGGCAAGCTCAAGCAAAGCAGCCATCACGAACTGCTCTGTCTCTTGATCTAAACTCGCCGTCGGCTCATCTAAGAGCACCAACGGTGCATTGCTAAGATACACTCGCGCGAGGGCAAGGCGTTGAGCTTGGCCACCCGATAACCCTACCCCACGCTCGCCGATTAACGTATCCAGACCCTCGGGTAGCTGAGTTAACAGCAGCCCAAAACCAGCACGATGCAGTGCGGCGAGCATTTCTTCACGGGAAGCTTCGGGGGCCGCCAAACGTAGATTATCGATCAAACTGCCGTGCAAGAGACAGGGCTGCTGATCCAGCCAGGCATAGCGGCTACTTTCTTGTCGAAGGTACTTGCCAGCGCTTGGGGCGATAAAGCCCGCGAGCAGCGCTAACAGCGTTGACTTGCCGCTACCGGAGACACCGCTAAGCACCACTACCTCACCCTGCTGAATGGTGAGATCGATAGGGCCTATCACTTGCCCACGGCTAGGATAAGCAACGCAAGCAGCCTTTAACTCAATGGCCGACCTATCTGACCGCGGAGCCATATAGTGATGCCCACTCACCAAACTTGGCTGATTGAGGATATTCACCACGCTCTCGGCGGCACCGAGTGCCGCCGCGCGATCATGGTAATGCTGAGAAAGCGTGCGCAGCGGTTGGAAAAATTCAGGCGCGAGCAGTAACACCGCTAAGCCCGAAAAAAGCGTCAACGATGTTGCCGGCCCGTACTCGATATAGCCCAGCAGGCCGAAACCGACATACATAGCCACAACCGCAATCGCGACCGAGGAAAAAAACTCCAGCACCGCTGATGAGAGAAAAGCTAACCGAAGGGTACGCATGCTAAGACGCCGATAACCATCCGTGGCATACCAAACATCCTGCTGTGCGGCTGACGTACGGCCAAAAAGCTGCAGTGTGGTCATACCGCGCACACGGTCAATAAAATGCGCTGACAATCGCGATACCGCAACGAACTGGTCGCGATTAAGGCGCTCAGCTCCCATGCCAACCAATGCCATAAAAAGTGGAATAAGCGGTGCAGAAAGCAGCAGGAACAGCGCCACCAGATAATCCAGCCAACCCGCCACCGCCAGAATCAATAGCGGCAAACAGAACGTAATGCGCAGTTGAGGGTAAAAACGCGCAAAATAACCTTCCAGCGCATCTATATGCTCAACCGCCTGATTTGCCAGCGAGCCGCTATGCTGATTGGTAAGCCACACCGGGCCCAAGGCAGACAGTTTATCCAACAGCTGAGCTCTGGCACGCTGTCGAATTCGCAGGCTCGCCTCCAGGCTTAATGTTTCATGCCCCCACTGAAAGGCAGCGCGTAACAGCACACTGCCCACCAGAAGGGAAAATATCGGTAATAGAGAAATGGGTGATCGATGATGCACCACTAGCTGATCAATAAGCCACGCAAGCCCAACCACCACGACTATCGTTTGACTACCTGCCAACACGCCACAAAGCGCTGAACCAAGCAGGCGTTTACGCTCTCCCTTAGCCAACGCTTGCAGCCAACTGCGCGGCGTAAGAGAAAGCGTGTCTTCAGTTACCATGAATCAGTGGTATCCCTCGCCTACACGTACCTTGCCGCGGAACACCCAATAGGTCCAGGCGGTATAGGTCAATATAATCGGGATAACGAATACCATACCTACCAGCAGGAACAGCTGTGACTCCGGCGAAGAAGCCGCATCCCACAGCGTATAATCCGGCGGCACGATCACCGGCCATTTACTGACGATCAGGCCTAAATAGGTGAAGACATAAATGCCGATAGTGGCCAGGAAAGGCACCCCTTCACGCCGTTTTTGCACCGAACGAAAAACCACAAAAGCACAAGCCAAGGCAGCAAATGGAAAAACCCAAATCAATTGAATATTGCCGAACCAGCGCTCCCAGACCAGAGGATTCACAAACGGCGTCCAGAGACTAATCACGGCGAAAACAAACAGTACCAGCGCCAGCAGCAGCGGAGTGATTTTATAAGCCCAGTCCTGTACATGTCCCTCTGATTTCAGTATCAGCCAAGTCGCCCCTAACAGCGCATAACCTGCCATCAAGCCAAGCCCCGTTAGCACAGAGAAAGGCGTTAGCCAGTCAAAGGCGCCGCCCACATAGGCAAAATCTTCAACCGGAAAACCCTGGATATAGGCCCCTACAACGGCACCTTGCGCAAAGGCGGCAACCGCCGACCCCCAGCAAAAAGCGCGGTTCCACCAGCGCCTGTTACGGCGTGACTTGAAACGAAATTCAAAGGCAACGCCACGGAATATCAAGCCTGCCAACATTAAGAAAACGCCGATGTAAAGTGCAGGCAAAAACACCGAATAAACCAGCGGGAAGGCGCCTAATAGTCCGGCCCCGCCGAGCACTAGCCATGTTTCATTGCCATCCCAAATTGGCGCCACCGAATTCATCATCACATCCCGAGCATCTTCATCCGGAGCAAAGGGGTAGAGAATACCCAACCCCAAATCAAACCCATCCATAAGCACATACATCATGATGCCGAAACCGATAATGAAGGCCCAAACTAACGTTAGATCAAACATTTCCATGTCTAGCTCCTCACCGGGTCAACGTCATCATCAAAAGGTGTATGCGCCGCCGACATAGGCCGCATGGGGCGCTTGAAGTTCTCGTCGGTGGTTTCGCGTTCCTCTTCCGGCAGCATGCCGTTACGCACCACACGGGTGAGGTAATAAATGCCCGCGTAAAACACCACGCCGTAGACCAAGGCATAGCCAATCAGCGTAAACAGCGCCATAGGGCCGGTGAGCGACGGGGTTAAGCCCTCGGCATGGGTCATCATGCCGTACACCAACCAAGGAGAACGGCCTGACTCTGTGACGATCCAGCCCGCCAAAACAGCCACAAACGGCATGGGAATCATTGCCGTCAGGCCTTTTAAGAATAGACGTTTGTCATAGATACGCCCTTTGCGGCGCAACACCAGCCCCGTCAGCGCCACCGCAATCATTAGCAGACCAATCCCTACCATAACTCGGAAGCCCCAGAAGACGATTAGCACTGGCGGCTGCTCTTCAGGCGCCGCTTCACTAATCCCCGGCACCTCCCCATCAACAGAGTGAGTCAAGATAATGCTGGCCAAGTTCGGAATAGCCAGCTCAAAGTGGTTGGTTTGTGCTTCCTGGTCAGGAATGGCAAACAGCAGCAGCGGCACATTGCCAGAGGTTTCCCAGTGCCCTTCCATGGCAGCCACTTTAGTCGGCTGGTGCTCCAGGGTGTTTATGCCATGAAAATCGCCGATGACGGCCTGAGTCGGTGCCAAAAAAAGCAGCAGCCAGAGGCACATAGAGAGAGCTCGGCGATTCGCTTCCGGGTCTCGATCGCGCAACAGAAACCAAGCACTCACCCCAGCGACAACGAAGCCACCGGTCAAGAATGATGCAACGGCCATATGCATAAAGCGGTAAGGAAACGACGGATTAAAGATCGCCTCGCTCCAGGAGGTCACGTGGAAGCGGAAGTCAACTAACTCTACGCCCGCAGGGGTATGCAACCAGCTGTTAGCGGATAGAATCCAGAAAGAAGAAATAAAGGTGCCCACCGCCACCATAATGGCAGCAAATAAATGAACCCCTTGAGGCACCTTACCGCGGCCGAATAGCAGGACGCCCAGGAAGGCTGCCTCTAAGAAGAACGCGGTGACAACTTCATAGCTGAGCATGGGGCCGAGGAAATTCGAAGAGGCCTGGGAAAAGTTGCTCCAGTTAGTGCCAAACTGGAATGACATAACGATGCCTGATACCACCCCCATCCCAAAGACAACGGCAAACACCTTTGTCCAGAATAGCGAGAGGCGATCCCATGCAGGGTTCTTCGTTGTGAAGAACAGACCATGGAGCAGCGCAATATAAGACGCTAGACCAATCGTAAATACGGGGAAGATAGCGTGAAACGACACAACGAATGCAAATTGCAATCGCGATAAAACCAGCGGATCAAGTTCCATTTCACTCTCCTAAGACCTGAATCGATATCCCATCAATGGGCTAACACAAGCTTAGTTGAGCCTTTATGGCAGTGCACTTTTAGTTATAAGCACTAAGCTTATTTCTTTACGCTAGTTTTTTACACTACTATTCCTGCGTTACTTTGCTTCACGCAACTTAGCTTCCGTCACTAGCGCCCCTCTTGGACAGCCATTGTATTACAGTAGCCGGATGTCCAAGATGGGTCGCATTGACGCACCAATTACCCTTGCGGTGCGGTATGGCAAAGTAGGCACTATCGCGACATAATAACGACGCTGACCATATAGCTGGTGTACGCGACAAACAGCGCCAGCAGAATCCCCCCCTCCAAGCGATTAATGCGCCGCGGGCGACCACGCCAAGAAAACGCAAACAGGATCATCAGCAGCGTCATACCGGTCATCACGCTCCAGTCGCGCACGAGCACCTCTCGCCCCGCCTCAATCGGCGCAATGACACCGGCGAGGCCGACCACCGCCAAGCTATTAAACAGGTTAGACCCAACCACGTTGCCTAGCACCATATCGTGCTCTTTTCGACGCAGGGCAGTAATCGAGGAAGCAAGCTCAGGGAGCGACGTCCCGATGGCGACTACGGTCAAACCAATAATCAAATCGCTCACACCAAAGCGCAGTGCAATTTCAACGGCTCCCCACACCAGAAGCCGCGAACTAGCGATAAGCAGCACCAACCCCACCAGCGTCCACATGATGGCTTTACCGCGAGACATCGGCTTGCTATCCAGGGTTTCAGCGACCTCAGATACCAGCGCATCGTCGGACTGATTGCGAGAACGCAGAATGCTCACAACGATAAAGACAACCAATGCCAGCAACAGGCAAACGGCCTCCCAACGCGCGACGAATCCATCCAGCAGCATTAGGCCCGTTGCTAACATGACCAGCATCAATATCGGCATCTCTTTACGGATAACGCTAGAGTGCACCGACAGTGGTGCAACAAGGGCTACCAAGCCGAGAATTAAACCGATATTGGCAATATTTGAGCCATAAGCATTCCCCACCGCCAAACCTGGATTTCCATCCAGCGCCGCCAGCACGGATACCATCATTTCCGGCGCCGAAGTACCAAACCCAATCACCAGCATACCGATCAATAGGGGTGACAAACCAAGCCAACGAGAGGTTGCCGCCGCGCCGTCGATAAATTTCTCAGCGCTCCAAACCAGTAAGATCAATCCAACTACAACTGCTAATGTGGGAAGCAACATTTCATTTCCTTCATGACATAATGATCGGTACTGTTTTATAGGTTGTGCTTCTGAGCAACACTTCATTGCAACGGCAGTAAGATGCTATTACTAGCAATGCCTGCCACTATATGGCGAAACTAGCACGTAAACCTGACGCGGAAGTACGCGGCCAATCAGGTCGAATCTAACTGTTCGCCATTGCGCCGCAGCATCGTTGTCTAAACTAACCCATTGGTCAAGCGGCCAGACTATGTTTTTAAACATTATTTCAGTGACATAGACTTGCTAAAATGCGTGTTTGACATGCTTAATCCGCCACATCCTAGTAGTTTTGCTAGGGGTTCGCACTGAGAGTTTTGGTTTTTGCGCCCACAAAAATTGATTAAGCGCCGTCCACTGCCCGTCAACGCCCCCCTTGTTGACAGCTTGCCGCCTGAGGTTAGAACTCAGCGACGGCGTTTGCGTGCCTGCCACGAATGCGACTGGGTATCCGCGCTACCGCCGTTAAATTCTGGCGAGAAAGCAAGCTGCCCACGCTGCTCTCACGTGTTGGTTAAGCGCCATCGCTACCCCGCTCAGCGCAGTATGGCCCTGGCCATCGCCTCGCTTGTCGCACTAATGCTGGCAGTGTCGTTTCCGTTTATTAGCTTTACGGTCAGCGGAGTAAGCAACCGCATCGAGCTGACCCAGACCGCCACCACACTGATTGGCTTTCACCAACCCGTGGTGGCTATCGCCGTTATTATGACCATAGTGGTGCTGCCAGCCGTGTATTTGCTTGGCGTTCTTTGGCTTCAATTTGGACTACTTCGCGATCGCCCCCTGCCCTTTAGTCGCGATATTGCACGCTCACTGGCGCATTTAACGCCGTGGATGATGGCCGATGTCTTTATTATTGGCGCCTTGGTGAGCCTGATAAAAATAGCGGGCCTGGCCGATGTGGAAATAGGTATCTCCTTCTGGGCGTTTTGTGCATTTGCGCTGCTGCTGCTGATGACAAGTCAGTCCCTGGATGCCGATTGGATGTGGTTCTCGCTTGAGGGAGAACCACTGGCTCCCGAAGGTACCCGGACAGGCCTACCCGCTGGTGAACAAGGGCTGACCGGCTGCCCAACCTGTGGACTGATTAACCGCCTATCGCCCCAGGGCCGTGGGCATTGCATTCGCTGCCATGAAAAGCTTCACCAGCGTCTTCCTAACAGTTTGCAGCGCACTTGGGCACTGCTGGGCGCCTCTGCCATTATGTATATTCCAGCCAATATCTACCCCATTATGACCACTACTAGCCTAGGCAACTCCTCGCCTTCAACGATTATTGGCGGTGTTGTTCAACTGATCCAGATGGGCTCCTGGCCAATCGCAGCGGTTATCTTTATCGCCAGTGTTATCGTACCTGTAGGCAAACTCGTTGCGCTAACTTGGCTTTGTTTGGTGGTTAAGCGTAGCAGTGCGCTCAATGCTCAAAGTCGCACGCGGCTGTATCGTCTAACAGAATTTATTGGTCGCTGGTCAATGGTTGATGTCTTCGTGGTGGCTATCTTAGTGGCACTGATTCGCGCTGGCTCCCTGATGTCAATTACGCCAGGCCCTGCGTCGCTCGCCTTCGGCGCCGTGGTTGTGTTAACCATGCTTGCAGCAATGACCTTTGACCCGCGCTTAATTTGGGATACCCCTCTTCCACATCGTCACCCTCTTCTTCGCCGTAAAGCGGCCACCAAGGAACCTGTTGATGGCTAACGAAACAGAATCGTCAAACACTGACCCGATTAACGATCAGGAGCTAAATAAGGCCAAAATATCGCACCAGACCAGATTATCGCCCATTTGGGTGGTACCGATCGTCGCGATTGCTATTGGGTTATGGCTGGTTTACGACAATTACGCTAGTCGTGGAACCCAGGTGACGCTGACCATGGAGAGTGCTGAGGGCATTGAGGCGGGCAATACGCTGATTCGCAGCCGTAATGTTGAAGTAGGCCGCGTACAAAGCGTGCGCCTGTCTGACGACCTTTCCCATGCAGTGCTGACCGCTCGTATTCAGCCGGAAGTGGAGGACCTTCTGCGCGAAGATACCCGCTTTTGGGTGGTTAAACCGCGCATTGGCCGTGAAGGTATTAGTGGGTTGGGTACCGTGCTCTCTGGCGCTTATATACAGCTTGAGCCAGGCACAGAGGAAGCACCACGGCGAGAATTCCCCGTTAGCGATATCCCCCCTGTTGCACCCGCTGGCCAAGCGGGACTGCGTCTTAGCTTGACGAGCCAGTTAGGTAACTCACTACGCGTCGGTGACCCGGTCTCCTATCAGGGCTACACCGTGGGACGCATCGAAGAAAATAGTTTCGAGCCTGAGTCACGCACCATGCAACATCAGCTATTTATTGAGGAGCCATATACAGACTTAGTCACCGACAGCACTCGCTTCTGGACCTCTAGTGGTGTCGATTTCCGCTTAGACGCCGACGGCGTTCGGGTTAACGTTGAGTCATTGGAAGCGCTGCTGGGTGGCGGCGTTACTTTCGGCGTGCCCGAAGATCTGCCCATGGGTCAGCCGGTTGAAGCCAACACACGGTTCACTCTCTACGCTGATGAGGATGCCGCTCGGGAAGGAACCTTTAATCGTTATTTGGAGTATGTACTGCTGGTCGATGAAACGGTACGCGGACTCTCCAAAGGCGCACCGGTAGAGTTTCGCGGGGTACGCATGGGCACCGTTGCCGCCGTACCCTGGAACTTTACCGCTCCGCAGCCCGACTCACGGGCACGCTTTGCCATCCCCGTACTGATCAGAGTCGAACCTCAGCGCCTAGGGATCGAAAATAGCGATATTAACCTGGAAGAGTGGAAGGCGAGATTCCAACGCATGTTCGGCCTCGGACTACGCGCCTCGCTAAAAAGTGGCAGCCTGTTAACGGGCGCTCTGTTTGTAGACTTGAACTTCCACCGCGACCTTGCCGATGAGTATGTCGCCGAGCGCTTCTCAGATCGAGATGTCTTCCCCACCGTAGCAGGCGGCTTTGCTCAGATACAGGCCCAGGTAACCGATCTACTTGAGAAACTAAACGCCCTTGAGGTTGAACCGCTGTTAACCGGTTTGGATAGTAACCTTCAAGCTTCTGAGAGCATGCTGAATGAGGTTCGCGACGTGAGCGCCTCTCTTAATCAATTGCTCAATGATCCTGAAACCCAGGCTGTGGGCGGCAACCTCAACGCAACCCTGGAGGAATTGCGCAGCACGCTACAGGGGCTATCGCCGTCATCGCCGGCCTATCAAGAGCTGACAACCGCCATTGAGCGACTGGATCGCTTGATGCGTGACCTGCAGCCTTTGACTCGCACGCTCAACGACAATCCCAGAGCACTGTTGTTTGATAATCTGGATGCTCAAGACCCCATACCGCGTGCGCCACGTGATTAAGGAGCGAACGATGTTTACATGGATGAGATATTCACTGCTGCTGATCTGCTTGTTGCTATCCGCCTGCGCCAGCAGTGTCACGCCCCCCGCTCGCTATATGCTGCCAAGCGACCCATTGGCTAGCACACCCCGCCAGCCCGAGGGTACGCTTATAGTGAGCGCACCACGGCTAGCCCACTACCTGGATGTCGACGGCATTGTGATGCAGCTAGACGACATTACACTGAATGCCGCTCGGGAACACCAGTGGGCAGAAGGCTTAGGCAGGCAATTAGAGCGGAGAGTGCGCGCCAATCTATCCAAAGCGTTGCCAACACTTAGGGTTATGCGTGGTGAAGGTGATCAATCCAACGCCCTCACCCTGCGCCTGAACGTAGATCAATTCCAGGGCCGCTTTGATGGTATCGCCGTGGCTAGCGGCCAATGGCAATTGCTAAACGATGCCGGCGAGCTGTTAGAGATGGAAACTTTCTATGCCGAAACGCCTCTTGCAGAAGATGGCTATCCCGCCCTGGTGCGTGCATTAAGTGATAGCTGGGATCAAGCTGCCGAACTTATCGCCACTAAAATACGTCAGGGCGATTATTTTGATTAATCAGTGCTTTTCTAAACTGAGTTTGCTGCACTACGCTTAATGCTAACCCTCTCAGGGATGTCAATATGCCAGCTGAACCAAGCCAGACCACGGGTCTGCCCGCTGAACAACTACGCGATGCCATTAACGCCCTAATGCATACCGTAACGGCACTGCTTGAGGGCGAACCGACTCAAGGAGTCCTCGAAACGGCTTTAAATAGCCACGATGCTCTGCGCGATCAGTTAGCAGCCCAGGCTCACGATGCCACAACGCTAGCCGCGCTTCAGCGCATTGAGCAGTTTATTACTATTCAAGCTGGGCACTATTATCAAATGGCTAGCGTCGATTTTGATGAACAGCAAAACAGTCGTTTTCTCACCCTCTTTGCGCGACAACTACTGGGGCTCGACGGCATAGGACCAGCCACGGCCCGCCAACTGTTTCAACTTGGTGTTTTCACCCCTGAGCACTTTTTTACATTAGCCCCCAAGGAAGTGGCCCAGCTTGATTTGCCTGCGGCTACTTTAGCGCGGTTAATCCCACTGCATGCCCAGGCCCCATCGCTGGAACGATTCAGCGAAACAAGCTGAGGCCCTATAACCGTGTTACACTACTCGGCTTATTACTGACACGTAGTTTTCTGGTGTGTCCGTGCACACCAGAATGATAGTGCTGCTTGGCGCTATAACCTTCACGTCTCCTGTCACGGTCATCCACGGCTACCCAACGACCATCGCGGCACACTGAATTATCTGGCACACTTCGCTGCCGCGAAGGTGAATCAACCTCGCTTTTTGAACATTACATCTAGTGATAACAGCCACTTACCGGTATTAACTCACTAGGTGACTGCGGAGAACGCATGAGCTTTTCTGAACTTGGCCTGCACGCCGATTTATTACGCGCTGTTACAGCGCAAGGTTACACCGAGCCTACCCCGATACAACGACAGGCTATCCCCGTCGTACTAGAAGGTCGTGACATGCTGGCCAGCGCCCAAACCGGCACGGGTAAAACCGCTGGTTTTACGCTGCCAATGCTGCAACGTCTAAATACCGGCAAACGACCTACAAAGCGTCAGGTACGTGCACTGGTGCTAACCCCTACCCGTGAGCTTGCCGCTCAAGTAGGCGAAAGCGTGTCGACCTACGGTCAACATCTGGCACTGCGCTCCCACATTATTTTTGGTGGCGTTGGCCAGCAGCCTCAAATCGATGCCCTAAAAGCCGGTTTGGATGTACTTGTAGCTACCCCTGGCCGCCTGCTGGATCTTCACCAGCAGGGGCATGTGGATCTCTCCTGCGTTGAGATTTTAGTGCTTGATGAAGCTGACCGTATGCTGGATATGGGCTTCATTCACGACATTAAGCGCCTGCTGCGCCTGGTGCCTAAAAAGCGCCAAAACCTGTTGTTCTCGGCGACATTCTCTAACGAGATCCAAACCCTGGCACAACAGTTGCTGGATAACCCGGCGATGATTGAGGTAGCGCCACGGAATGCCACAGCCGACAAAATTGAGCAGGCTATTTACCGTGTCGACCGCGAGAAGAAGCGCGAACTGCTGGCTCACTTAATTCAACAGAACGGCTGGTTCCAGGTTCTGGTATTTACGCGCACCAAACATGGCGCTAACCGCCTTGCAGAGCAGCTCTCCAAGCAGGACATCCCTTCCATGGCGATCCATGGCAATAAAAGCCAGGGAGCTCGCACTCGCGCGCTAACGGCATTTAAGAGCGGCGACCTGCAGGTACTCGTGGCCACCGATATCGCTGCTCGCGGCCTGGATATCAATGAGTTGCCCCACGTCGTCAATTTTGACCTACCCAACGTGGCGGAAGATTATGTCCACCGCATTGGCCGCACCGGCCGTGCGGGCAGCAATGGCGAAGCCGTTTCGTTGGTGTGTGTCGATGAAGATGCCCTGCTGGGCAATATTGAGCGGCTAATCAAGCAGAAGCTAACAAAGCACATTGAACCTGGCTTTGAGCCCGACCCCAGTATCAAACCTGAGCCCATCGAGAATGGTCGACGCAACCAACGTCAGCCTCGCGCCAAACGCAAGCCCGAAGGCCAGAGTGCCAATACCGGCGGCGAGCGTAAACGCCGCGCGCGGCGCTAGCTCAGAGCGCAGGAATATGCGAAGGTGTCGCCTTTGCATATTCCAAGCCGCTGTTTCCAGCAGCTATTTTAGCCAATACTTTTCACGGAGTGATTATGGCGTCTTCTCAACTGATGGCCGAGTATCGCCAATGGCTGACGTTCCAACGTCAAGAGCAGCTCAGCCGCGAACATCAAGGGATCGTGCAGCGTTTAGAGGACGCCCGTGCGTCAGCTAATCAGGTGCTTCAAGCCTACCGCAGTATGGCTGAAAAGGCCTCGACCGAAGGGGCCTGCTACCGCACGATTTTCTTGCGTCAACGGGATGACAACCACGCCCTCCCCTGCGAAGGCTGGCTTTTTGTACGCCGAGTACTGAGCGAAGGCAATAGCACCCGCGTACGTGTCACCCTGCTTGAAACTTTTACCCTTGAAGATGGCATCATGGCGCCGGGCGATAAACCTGCTCGCAAGCTTACTTTAGAAATATTTGACCAGTTGAATATGGATAAAGGCATGCGCACAAACGTCAGGGTCGACTGCCTGGATACTCCCCAGGATTACCACTTCATTACGCTACTCGATGCCGTTCGCGGAGACTTGCGTCCCCACCTCAAATAAGCACTAGTATGGCAACGCGTCGCTCGGTTACGTTTATTTTGCTGATGGTCGTGGTGGGGCTTAATTTACGCCCCGCCATGTCTTCGGTTGCCCCACTGCTTACTCGCCTGCAAGAAAGCGCGGGGCTTTCCGCTACCGCTGCGGGGTTACTCACCACGCTGCCCGTGCTGTTTTTAGGCCTCTCCGCCCCGCTTGCCCCTGCCCTGGCTAGACGTATAGGCAGTGAACGGGCGCTAAGTTCGGCACTGGCACTACTGGCTGCGGGGTTGGTTTTACGTGGTTTACCTTTCCCCGGTGGGCTCTTTATTGGCTCGGCGATGGCAGGCTGTGCGATCGGCATTGGCGGCACCCTGCTACCGGCCCTGGTTAAGCGTGAACTTCCCGATAGTGCCGACCTGCTTACCGGTTTATACACCATGGCACTCTGCTTAGGTGGCGCCTTAGGGGCTGGGTTTAGCGTCCCATTAACGCAACTGCTCGGCAGTTGGCAGGCGAGTTTGATGAGCTGGTCACTGCTGGCGCTGTTCGCACTGGTGCTTTGGCACTTCCAAATGCCCCGAACCACAATGACCAACACGCCGACAGCGCCCAAAAGCGGTATTTTACGGCTTCTTAAGCAACCGCTTACCTGGCACGTCATGCTGTTCATGGGCATTCAATCGTCCATGGCGTACATCGTATTTGGCTGGCTGCCTACTCTGCTGGTTGATCGCGGTTATAACGAGGCCGATGCGGGCTGGACAATGGCGGTGTCGATTATGTGCCAGCTAGCCTCCGCGCTAGGCGCGCCCTGGCTTGCACGAATGGGGCGTGACCAGCGTCCCGCGCTATTGGCTGTGCTGCTTAGCACCGCCATTGGCCTATGGATGCTACTTATTGCGCCATTAGTGTGGCAATGGCCAGGCGCCGCTTTACTGGGTATCGGTCAAGGCGGCAGCTTTAGCCTGGCACTGAGCCTACTCGTCTTACGCACGGCCAACTCCCGCCTTGCCGGTCAGCTTTCTGGGCTGGTTCAGGGCGGTGGTTATACACTGGCAGCACTTGGGCCTTTTGGTGTGGGAGTTATGCTGCAAACAGGCGCCAACACATCACAAATCGCTTGGTTATTGATTATTCTGATCACGGTTTGTTGTGGCTTTGCGCTACTGGCGGGCCGTAATCAGCGTCTAGATGACCAGAGCGGCGAACTTTTGATACAGCGCGTAAGACCCACTTAGCAGGTTTCGCACAAAGCCCCAGGAGATGGCGATGATCCCTCACTCCCCTCTTGCCAGCAGCGTTCCCGCCCAAGAGCGAATATTAGTCATTTACACCGGCGGCACCATCGGTATGCAACAGCATGCTGAAGGGCTTGCGCCTAGCGGTGACTTTGCCACTCGCATGGCAAAGGCCCTGAGCCAGCTACCGCTTGCCCAACAGCAATCCCTTCCACCTTATAAGGTCGTCAGCTACACCACGTTGATTGACTCAAGTGCGGCCACCCCGCTCACTTGGCAACAGCTCGCCCAGGATATCGACGACCGGCTAACGGCCTTCGCCGGTTTCGTGATTATTCACGGCACTGACACACTCAGCTGGACCGCTTCCAGCCTCGCCTATCAACTCCAGGGGCTAGATCGGCCAGTGGTCGTCACGGGCTCGATGTTGCCACTAGAATCGCCCGACAGCGATGCCTTGCACAATTTGCACGGCGCGCTGCAGTTCGCTGACAAGCCTGAGCTCCAAGAAGTGGCGATTTACTTTGCAGGGCAATTGCTGCGGGGTGCCCGCGCCATTAAGCAGCACAGCGAAGCAGCCAACGCCTTCGCAAGCCCCAACTACCCACTGCTCGGTGAGCGGGTAGGCGATGATTTCGTTTATTACCCCAGCCGCGGGCTTGGCCTGCAGCAGCGTGGCGCGCCACGTTTCGAGCTCCCCGACTACCGCCTGGTCAATCAGGGAGAGATCGTGCGCATCGCTCTTTGGCCGGGCGTAGCAGCCTGGCAGCTGGATGCTTGGTTGAGTGATTCACGGGTAAAAGGGGCGTTACTTCAGCTCTGGGGCGCGGGTAACCTCCCCGACGATCCCCACTTGCTTAACGTACTTGCCAGAGCCACCGGCGAAGGCAAACTGCTTGCCGCCATTAGCCAGTGCCCGCAGGGCAGTGTCCACCTGGGTGCTTATGCGGCAGGTCACGGCCTGAGCGATGCAGGCGTTGTGGCAGGCGATGATATGACGCCGGAGGCGGCGTTCACCAAGCTAGCCCATTTACTGGCCCAGCCACTCGCGTTAGAAGATCAACGACAGCGCTTTTTAACACCACTGGTTGGCGAACGTTGATCAAACAAAGGCTTTTGTGTGCTGGCGCAGACTGAGAATCAAGCTATGTTATAGGGAGCATTCTAACCGTTTGAAGGAGCAACAGATTATGGAAAAGCCGGTACACCATTTCAGCGAACTATTCGAGCAGTTGGGATTGGCGTCTGATGCAGCTTCAATCGAGCGCTTTATCCAGCGCAACGCCCCACTTCCGGAAACGATGCCATTGTCTGAAGCTCCCTGCTGGAACGAGGGCCAGGCAGAATTTCTGAAAGAAGCCGTAGATGACGATGCCGACTGGGCAGAGGTCGTTGACCACCTTGACGCCTCAATGCATAAACCACAATAAGTCGGTGGCCTGATCACCAAGGCGCTGCTAAGCGGCGCTACTGATTTAAACGTGCCTCAACGCGCTCAAGAATTTGTCGGCTGACTTTGCCGACTAGTGGCTTGGCCGCTTTGTTGACGGCTTTCTCCATTAACCGGTTGCGAATTTCATAGCTCAACGTTAATGCCACTTCGGTACCTTCTGGCACCTCGCGAAGGCGATAACGTCCCTGGTTCTTCACACCATCCAAGGACTCCCAGGCAAGCACATAAGGCGGCTGAACCTCGGTAACCATGACATCAAACGCCCAGTCCATGCCCACGGCACGTACGTGCCAGCGGTAACGGTTTTCGCCCAGCGTTTCTATTGAGCGAATCAGATCCGAGTAATCGGCAAAATCCTCGACACGACGCAATAGTTCAAACACTCGTTCGGGCGGAGCGTTAATGATTTCACTATGTTCAATAGTTGCCATTGGTTCGCCTCTAACGACATGGATGGATAGCGTAGCATGTTGATATTCATGCTGCCCGCCTACGCACTTTTTTACTTCAATCAGGTACATGGTAAGCGCTAGAACTGGTCAGACTAACGGCTATTGCGTAAACTGCCGCCCTTCCGGACCGGACCCCGGAACGCCGCGTCAGCTAAACGCTGCTCGCGATTAATAAATTCTCCGACAAAGAGTGTTTTCTCATGTCATCAATACCCCCAGTGGCGGCTGATACAGCCACCACAACCGTCGTTATCTATTCCGGTGGAATGGACTCTTTTACCGTGCTTCATCGCGCGCTGCGAGAAGGGCTTAGCGTACACGCGCTTTCGTTTGACTATGGTCAGCGGCATGCTCGCGAACTCGACACTGCACGCCAAGTGTGCGCCTCGCTGGGGCTACCCCATCAAGTAGTCGATATTCGCGCCATACACGGCCTGATTGATCATTCGGCGCTCACCAATCCAGATCAAGCAATGCCCCAGGGCGACTATGATGTGGACAACCTGCGCGCTACCGTCGTACCCAATCGCAATATGATCTTGCTCTCCCTGGCGATTGCCAAGGCTGTGAACATTGGCGCAGAACGAGTCGACTACGGTGCCCATGGCGGCGACCACATTCTCTACCCCGACTGCCGCCCCGAATTCGTCGAAGCAATGAACCATGTCGCGGGCATCGCCAACTTCGAGCCAGTGAAGCTACACGCCCCTTATCTCAAAGTAAGCAAGGCCGACATACTGCGTGAAGGCTTGGCAATGGGATTGGATTACCGCCATACCTGGACCTGCTACGAAGGCCGTGAACTTGCCTGCGGCGTATGCGGCAGTTGCCGCGAGCGGCTGGACGCCTTTGCCGCCAACGGTGTTACCGATCCATTGGCTTACAGCGTAGACAGCGCAGTAGGTCGGCGCTGATGTATCAGGTCAAAGAAGCCTTTTACACCCTCCAGGGGGAAGGTGCTCAAGCGGGCAGAGCGAGCGTTTTCTGTCGTTTCAGCGGCTGCAATCTGTGGTCGGGCCGTGAAATTGATCGGGCGACGGCTAAATGCACCTTTTGCGATACTGACTTTATTGGCACTAACGGCATCAATGGCGGCAAGTTTGCTACTGCTACCGCCCTTGCTGAACACATTGCCGGGCTCTGGCCCAGCCAACTCGGTGATGCCAAGTCGCACGCGACGCCCTATGTGGTGTTTACCGGCGGCGAGCCGCTGCTGCAGCTTGACGCAGCGCTGATTGCCACACTGCATAGCCATGGGTTTGAGGTGGCCGTCGAGACCAACGGTACGCTGGCTCCGCCACCAGGTATTGACTGGCTGTGTGTCAGCCCTAAGGGCAGCAATCCGCTAGCCGTTACCCAAGGCGACGAGTTAAAGCTTGTCTACCCTCAGGTGGACGCTCCCCCGGAGCAGTTTTCAAGCCTAGGGTTTCGCCACTTCTTTCTACAGCCGATGGATCTTGCCCCTCTCAATCAGGATAAGACCACCGTGGCTGAAGCGACCGCCTACTGTATGGCTAACCCCCAGTGGCGCCTATCGCTACAAATGCACAAATTAGCAGGTTTTGATTAATGTCCCTATTCGTGAACCAACTGACCCATATTGACGTTTCCCTTTGGTGTTCCGAGCGCGGCCTAGTAGGCTGCAGCTGGCAGGTGGACGCAGTGCTGGATGGCGAGCTGGGCGAAGATGGCATGCTGTTCGATTTTGGGGAAGTCAAGCCGTGGATCAAGCGCACGCTAGACAGCGGCCTCGATCATACTCTGCTGGTACCTACTCAGGCGCCTGGGGTCACGGTGACGGGATGCCCCGAAGGTGTGTGCGTGCGAACCACCACGCCCTATCCGATGGAAGTGCGCGGCCCCAAGGAGGCGTTTAGCCTGCTGCCGTGGCAAACCATTGAGCTTGACACGGTCGCGGAGCACTTAAGTCAGCAGCTGACTGAAGAACGGCCTGAGAATGTCCATCAGGTTACCCTTACGCTTAGCGACGAGGCCATCGATGGCGCTGCCTATGGCTACTCGCACGGCCTGAAGCGCCATTTAGGCAACTGCCAGCGTATCGCTCACGGCCACCGTTCACGGCTACACATCTTTCAGCAAGAGCTGCGTCAACCTACGCTCGAACAACAGTGGGCCGCATGGCTGGAAAATCGCTACCTGCTTGAAGAGGCGGATATCACCTCACGGGATAACGATTTCCTTACCTGCGGCTATCGCGCCGCCCAAGGTGATTTCTCCATTACGCTGCCACAGTCGCTATGCGCAGTCCTCCCCGGCCCCACCACGGTAGAAAATATCGCCGCCTGGCTGGCAAAAGAGGTTGCCACGCAAAGCGGCGTAACCACGCGTATCCAGGCCTTTGAGGGCATCAACAAGGGCGCGATTGCCGTATGTTCACCTAGTCCAAGTGCTAGGCTATGAGTGAAGGGTGTCGTGCGGGGTGTGGCGCCTGCTGCATCGCGCCTTCAATTAGCTCAGCTATCCCCGGCATGCCTGAGGGCAAGCCGGCGGGCGTTCGCTGCGTGCAGTTAGACGAGGATAACCTGTGCCGTTTGTTCGGGGATCCGAGCCGCCCCAGGGTCTGCGAGCGGTTTAACTTTGACGCTAGTGTGTGCGGCGAGAACCGGGAAGAGGCGCTCGCCACGTTGACGTGGCTGGAGCAGGACACCCGTTAAAGAGCACCCTGCTTTAGCTTATCAACCTTCAGCGCCTACCGGCCGAGGCAAACGGCGATCCAACAAGCTGATCCAACGGGTTAGCACCGGCGCATCGCTGTGGCTGACTTCGCTCAATAACTGCCTAAAACTCTCTTTCGCCTGCTGGTCGTTGGGCTCAATACGCGTCAGCCATAGTTCAAGGGCCGCTAGCTCCTGGTGGCGATTGCCGTGCTCGCGGGACTGGTTTATCGCCATCTCAGCCAATGCCTTGACTTCATTGGCGGGGTGTCCAAGCAGATCACGCACTTTAGCCAGTTGGGTGGCTAATTCGGGCAAAAATAGCGTGGTACGCTCACGGGCAATCACCAAGCACTGATCGAGGTACTCCTCTGCGGCATTTAACTCGCCTAGTTCAATGCAGGCATCCGAGTACCACAGCACCGGCCGCTGGTAGCGGTCACGGCCGTTCAGCTCCGCCATCTGATCCAGGCTCTCGCGTAACTGAGTCAACCCGGTAGTATCACCTGCCAAAGCTCGTTGCCAACCAAGAATACACTGGCTGGATATTTGCCACAGCTGTAAATCGGGCGTTCCGGTCATTGCCGCCGCCCGCTCCGCGTGCCGCGCGGCCAAATGGACGTGGCCTAGCTGACGATAGAGCGCAGCGGCAAATAGCAGCGCCAGCGCCAAGGTACCGGGGTGAGCAATCTTCTCCGCCAGCCGAATCGCCGCCGAAACTTGCCGCTCGGCACGCTGATAATCACCACGCAGGCAGAGCGCCCAGCCCTGAAAGCAGGCGGCTGAAACTTGTGGATGATCAGAGAACGGTAGCCACTCGATCATCATTTGCGCATTGAGCGGATCGATTTCATCTAAATGGTCGTGAGCCTGCTGAATGCGACCCGCCCAGTACTCACAGTTGGCCCGGGCATAATCGGCCAACCGACGATAGCGAGGGTCTTCAAGGCGTGAAGCAAGATCAGCGAGCGTCGACGCCAGTGCAAAGGCATCGGCATGAGCATAGCGCTGGCTACGCCCCACCCAAAGCCCCCATTTGACTAGGAATATCTGCTCAAGATCTTCTGGATCCTCCAATCTATCGGTACCCGATTCGCGCAGCAGTTCCCTCGCACGCACAAAGCTTTCGTGAGCGGTAGGCGAGCCGTGGCCCTCAAGTGAGAACGCCGCCTGACCACGCACGGTGAGCAGACTTACTTCACGCTCAATCTCATGCTCAACGTGGCGCAAGCTCGCCAAACCGAAATCGGCCATGCGTAGCGCGGTTCGGTTGGCGCTCACCTTGAGCGCTTCACGGGCGGCCAATTCGAAATAGCGTGCACCACGGGCATAATGACCGCTCCGGCGCAGGTGAGTGGCAAAATCGCCGGGGTGGCGACTAATCCAGACAGGGAAGCGCTCCTCTATTAGGGTCACTACCTGTTGGTGCAGCTTGACCCGCACATCCCGCGGGCAAGAAAGGTAGGCAGCTTCTTGCAGCAACTGGTGGCTAAACTGATATTCGTGCTCGCCGCTCTCTTTATCGACCGGCTCGACAATCTCCAGCGCCCGCATATGTTCGAGCGCCTGGTTAAGTCGCCCTTTTTCCCAGCCGCTACACTCCAGTAGGAAATCCAACCGGAAACGCTTACCCAGCACTGCCGCTACGTGGGCAATTTCGCGGTCACCCTCAAGCTGATCAATACGGCTTGCCAGCAACCCTAACAATCCTTTGGGCAGTTCATCGAACTGGACACTACGCCCTTCGCGACGATCCATATCCAGACGCCGACAAATTTCCTGCATATAGAGCGGCACGCCATCGCAGCGCTCAATAATCTGGTTACGTAACCGTGGGCTCAAATGAATGCGGTAGCGCCGTGACAGCTGTGACAATAGCCGTGAGGACTGCTGCGGATCCAGATTCCCCAGACTAATCTGCTGATCCCAATGCAGCTTCACCGGCAGCAGTTCTCGGCCGTGGTGGCTAGCCACCAACATAAAGGCGGTATTGATAGGTAAACGTGCCTGCAACCCAGCGAGCACTTTAAACGAAGGCTCATCGAGCCACTGTAAATCATCGACCATCAGCACCAGGGTATGAGTGGTCGCCTGGCGCTCGATTAAGCGGTGCAGCAACATCACCACCAATTCAACGGCTTCACCGCTTTGGGCAAGCTGGGTGATCTCCTGAACTTCGTGCACCCCAAGCGCCTCTTCCAACAGGTGCTGACGCTCGGGCGTAAGCTGGTCAAACTCAAGCGTTGCCTGTAGCTCGTGAATCGCCTCGATAGTCAGCGGTTGCTTGAGATACCAGCCCACCAGAGTCCGGGCAACGCCGTAGGGATCTAGCACCGACAGCCTCGTGGTGGGCTGCCAGCAAATTGCCGCATCGCGACTAAGTTCTAACTGGCGGAAACCGACCATCAGCGCCGATTTGCCCATGCCAGATGCCCCGCGAACTAACACGCTTTGACGCAAACCTATACCTGCCCGCGCCAACGCGTCGCGCAGCGTACGCAGCGAGGTTTCACGCCCGACCAGGCTAGGCGGCAGTGCATCGCGACCGCCTTCGTTTAGGCCCAGCACTAAAGCGCGCAGTCGAACGCGACCGTCGCTAGCCACCAAACGCGATACCAAGCGTGGCTGTAGATCAAGCGCGGGCGGCATGTGCTGACTGGCTTCTTGTGAGATAACCAGCTCACTGCCTTCAGCTGCGCTCATTAGCTCCAGCGAGGTTTGGGTGACTTGCCCCAGCGGATCCGCCAATTGCCGCTCGGGCAAGTAGACGACTTGCCCACTGTGCAAACCAGCAGCTAACTCAAATTGCGGCACTTCGCCTTCGCCAGACCAGTGGCGAGCACTCTCCTGGGGAAGCGCCTGACGGCAGTGCTCATAGAGCGCCACTAACTCAGCCAGTTGGTGAGCAGGCCCATGGGTACCGAAACACGCCAGCCCCAAGCCACCAGTGGCGCCAGGCAGCCAGAAGCCGCCCAAGTGATGGCACTGCTGCTCTAGCCATCGCAACAGCTCTAACTGCAGAGTGAGGCAATGTCGGGTCGCGGCTCGGTCTTGCCACTCCCCTTTCAGGCGCAGCCGGATAGCCATCACGGAAAGTTGGCGCAGCTCAATCTCATCTTCACGCAGCGGTTTACTGTCTGCCGCCAGCGCGCGGGAAAACGCGCCCTGGGGACTCATCATCCGGGGGTCATGGTGGCCGTCAGACCAGTAGCTTGCCAACTGTAAGAAGCTAGGTTCAGGCTGCTGGCCTGACAACGCCAGTAGCTGCAAGTAGCTATTATACTGCTCGTGCGCGGCGGCCATTTGATTCTGTTCAGCCAGTTGGCGAACCAAGCGCTCATGAAACGGGCCATAGCCGGAAAAGCGACTGACCAGTGTTTCCAGGATCAGGTCAGGCACATCGGTATGTGCTTCGAGTACTTGTTCAGCAAAACGAATGACGCGCTGGCGCCACTCATTCCGCACCTGGACTAACCAGCGCTGAAACTCACTACAGGTGGCCAATTGAAGTTCTTCAATCAGGTCACCTTGGTAACAGGTCATCAGTGCTTCCAGGGTATCCAAGTCGCGCGGCCCTTCAAGCAGTTGTTGCAGTGTATGCAGGTCGACTTTCCAATTGGCCGGAAGCTGGAAGGCAATCGTTTGCCGTGAGACGCTTAATACTTGGTCGGCGCTCTCCCCCAACGACTGGCGTAAACAGTGCAGCGCGTGACGCAGGTTAGTTCTGCCTGAGGATAACCCTTGGTCAGGCCACAGCAGTTCCGCCAGCGCGGCGCGGTTAACCGGCTGACGATGCAGCAGCAGATAAACGAGCAGCGCCTTCACTTTGTCATAGCTAAAGTGGGTTAATACGTCTTCGCCCTGGGTAAGCGAAAAGTGACCAAAGAGAGTTAACTGGTCTGTCTCACGAGCATCGCGCATGATAAACATCCTGCCGGGCTAAGCGGGTTAAGCTGGCACACCGCTATGGAAACGAAAAGCCGTATCGGGCGTAGTAATCAGCTCCGCTTCACGCGCTACAAAAAAAGCGATCCGCTCATCAATAGAGCCCGATGTCTGCTGGCGAGCCAGTAATAGGTAGTCCTCAAAGTGACGGCCTTCTGACTTCACCAGGGTGCGATAAAACTTGGCGAGCTCTTCATCTAAATACGGAATCAAGCAAGCGAATCGTTCGCAACTACGCGCTTCGATAAGGGCGCCAATGATGAGCACATCGATTAACCGTTCGGGATCATTGCTGCGCAGGTGTCGCCTAAGGCCTTCCGCGTAGCGTGAAGCGGTCAAGTGTTGGTAGGTCACCCCACGCGCCTCCATGAGCGCAACCACTTGCTCGAAATGGAGCAACTCTTCGCGCGCCAATTGCGACATTTTGCTTAGCAGAAGTGGCTGATCAACGTAGCGATAGAGCAAACTCATGGCGGTGGAAGCGGCTTTTTTTTCACACTGAGCATGGTCGACCAGCAGCGTTTCAGGATTCTCTAACGCCCATTGCAGCCACGCCTCAGGTGTTGCACAGGCCAAAAACTGGTGCAAACTTTCCGGCAGCAGATCATCCGCTTTCACCGCATGATCTGCCGTTTGTAAGGCATTCTTTTGTTTAGAGGGCGGAAGTGTACCGGGTTGTATCAACATAACACCATTACCGAGCTTATATCTCACTATTGTACAACATATAAGCGCGCAAGGCGCTTACAGTTCCCTGTTGAATTGCGTTCTTCATACCCTGAATCGCTTATTACTAATGTAGTTGCGCGCTTAAAAATGCTCCACACACTTTTAATCAGCTCGCTTACGTAAGTACCACAGCAGTTAGATAGCACTAGGGTCATAAAGTGAGGACTATGGTAACGCGCTGTAAAGACAATCACACCTGCACAACCTGTGGTTAGCCCGTAAATGGGGAAAAAACTTTCCTGTTTTTACGCCAATAGACTAATAAAAAGCGTTTTTTTGATCCGTTTAAATCAAGGTATCAACATAAAGTACAAGAGTCGTCTTTGCTTGCCAGCTTAACATTGTCGACAGTTTGCCGTAGAATCGCAGCCATCCAACCACACGCTGTTTGTCAAGCGTATGTCATATGTGATCGGCCCCACTCTACACCCACTGCGCGGCCACCACCGTGCACCGTGCAGGCCATCACCATAAAGTAAATGAAACGTGAATGAGAGGGCCCCAACGTGCTTGAAGCTTACCGCCAACATGTCGAGGAACGTGCAGCTGAGGGCGTCCCGCCCAAACCCCTAAACGCCGAACAAGTAGCCTTACTGGTTGAGCTGCTGAAGACGCCACCGGCCGGTGAAGAGGAGTTTATCCTCGACTTAATCACCAACCGCGTTCCGCCGGGCGTTGACGAGGCAGCTTATGTAAAAGCAGGCTTTCTCACCGCCATTGCGAAAGGTGAAGCGAGCTCTCCGCTGATCGACAAGATTCACGCCGTCAAGCTACTGGGTACCATGCAGGGTGGCTACAACATCGTTTCAATGGTAGAGCTACTCGATAACGAGGAGCTTGCCCGAGAAGCAGGCGAGCAGCTCAAGCACACACTGCTGATGTTCGACGCCTTCCATGATGTGGAAAGCCGCGCCAAGAACGGCAACAGCGTCGCTAAAGAGGTTATTCAGTCCTGGGCAGACGCCGAGTGGTTCCTGTCTAAGCCGGCACTGGCTGAAAAAATCACCTTGAGCGTGTTTAAAGTCCCGGGCGAAACCAATACCGATGACCTGTCTCCCGCGCCGGATGCCTGGTCACGTCCGGATATTCCGCTCCATGCCAACGCCATGCTCAAAAATGAGCGCGACGGCATTGAGCCAGTGGTTCCAGGTACCACTGGCCCGCTCAAGCAGATCGAAGACGTTAAAGCCAAAGGCTTTCCCGTCGTTTATGTAGGCGACGTGGTCGGCACCGGCTCATCGCGTAAGTCAGCCACTAACTCGGTACTGTGGTTCTTCGGCGACGATATCCCCTACGCTCCTAACAAGCGCGCTGGCGGTTTCTGCTTTGGTAGTAAAATTGCGCCTATTTTCTTTAACACCATGGAAGATTCGGGCGCCTTGCCGATTGAGATGGACGTCACCAACCTGAATATGGGCGATGTCATCGATGTTTACCCCTACGCAGGTAAAGTGTGCAAGCACGATAGCGACGAGGTAATCACCACCTTCGAGCTTAAAACGCAGCTGATTCTGGATGAAGTACGCGCTGGCGGCCGTATTCCCCTGATCATTGGCCGTGGTTTGACTGGCAAGGCGCGTGAGTCACTGGGCCTGCCCACCTCTGACGTTTTCCGCCTACCTGACCAGCCTAAAGATACCAGCAAAGGCTTCACCTTAGCGCAGAAAATGGTCGGTAAAGCGTGCGGTTTAGAGGGCGTTCGCCCCGGCATGTACTGCGAACCCAAGATGACCACCGTTGGCTCGCAAGACACCACCGGCCCGATGACCCGTGATGAGCTGAAAGACCTTGCCTGCCTTGGCTTCCAAGCCGACCTGGTCATGCAGTCGTTCTGTCACACCGCGGCTTACCCGAAGCCCGTAGATGTGGATACTCACCACACCCTGCCCGACTTCATTATGAACCGTGGCGGTGTTTCGCTACGCCCCGGTGACGGTATCATCCACAGCTGGCTCAACCGCATGCTGCTGCCTGATACGGTGGGCACCGGCGGTGACTCGCACACCCGTTTCCCGCTCGGCATCTCATTCCCGGCCGGTTCAGGCCTGGTAGCGTTTGCTGCTGCCACCGGCGTTATGCCGTTGGACATGCCGGAGTCGGTATTGGTGCGCTTCAAGGGCAAGCGCCAGCCTGGCGTTACGCTGCGTGACCTGGTTCACGCCATTCCACTTTACGCCATCAAGCAAGGCCTGCTGACCGTTGATAAATCCAACAAGAAAAATGCCTTCTCCGGGCGTGTGTTGGAAATCGAAGGACTTGAAGATTTAACCGTTGAACAAGCCTTCGAGCTTTCTGATGCATCCGCCGAGCGCTCCGCCGCTGGCTGTACCATTACGCTGTCTGAAGAGAGCGTTGCCGAGTACTTGAAGTCCAACATCACCCTGTTGAAGTGGATGATGGGCAACGGTTACGGCGATGAACGCACCATTAGCCGTCGTATTGAAGGCATGGAAGCGTGGCTGGCCAACCCCAGCTTGATGCGTGCCGACCAGGATGCCGAGTACACCGAAGTTATTGAAATTGATCTGGCTGAAATTAAAGAGCCGGTTCTTTGTGCACCGAATGACCCGGACGATGCGCGCCTGCTGTCTGAAGTCGCTGGCCAGAAAATCGACGAAGTCTTTATCGGTTCATGCATGACCAACATCGGCCACTTCCGGGCTGCTGGCAAACTGCTTGAGAAGCAGCCTGCCGGTAGCTTAAAAACCCGGCTGTGGCTGGCACCACCGACGAAAATGGATCAGCATCAGCTGACCGAAGAGGGCTACTACGGTATTTATGGCCGTGCCGGTGCCCGTATGGAGATGCCGGGTTGTTCATTGTGTATGGGTAACCAGGCCCGCGTTGCCGCTAAGAGCACCGTGGTGTCTACGTCTACACGTAACTTCCCGAACCGTTTGGGTGACGGTGCCAATGTGTACCTCGCCTCTGCGGAACTGGCGGCCGTTGCCGCAGTAGAAGGACGCCTACCCAGCGTTGAAGAGTATCAACGCTATATGGGTGAGTTTGACGCTATGGCGGGCGAGATTTATCGTTATATGAACTTTCACGAGATTGAGGAGTATCAAAAGATAGCCTCAAACGTGATTCCGGTCGCTCAAGAAGCCTAACGCTTGTTAAGCACTTGAGATAGACCGCCCCATCGCCGATGCTCGCACCATCGCAGAAGATGTGACACGTTGCATTTTCTGAGTCGATGACCGAACGCCCCGCCACTGTTTTACAGGGCGGGGCGTTTTTTATGCTCTACCTTTCTAAACTGTCCGGTAATCCAACAGTGTTTACCCTTAGGAGCTTGTGATGACGAAGTCGATTGATATAGTGACGCCCGATCTCTGCGATGCGCATCCAGAGGTTGCGGTGCTTGACCCGTTATTTGCCAATTTTGGCGGGCTTGAAGCTTTCTATGGCCCTATTCGTACAATCAAATGCTTTGAAGATAACTCCATGGTGAAACAGGCCGTTGCCGAGCCGGGTAACGGCGCGGTGCTGGTGGTGGATGCGGGTGGTTCGCACCGCTGCGCCATGCTGGGGGATATGCTCGCCGAGCAGGCCGTCGCCAACGGCTGGGCAGGGATCGTTATGTACGGCTGCGTGCGCGATGTGGATATACTCGCCGCCCTGCCGATTGGCGTTCAGGCGCTAGGCAGCCATCCGCGCAAAAGCGAAAAACGCGGCGAAGGACAACGCGATATTGACGTCACCTTTGCTGGTGTTACTCTTCAGCCTGGACAGTGGCTGTATGCAGATAACAACGGCATTATTGTTGCCGAGCAAGAGCTGCCACTTTCCTAACAAAGACCTCCGTAGTCATTAAATTTGTCTTAAAAGAGCCTCTTGCCAGGTGTGGCGGTTACTGCCACCCTGGTGGCTCATTCTTACCGTTTAATGACGATGCAGCCTTTGACCTACCTTGGCTCTGCCTTACTACGCACGCTGCGCGATCATCTTCGCCCACTGATCGCCTACCACCTGTTTTTTACCCTGCTTGCCTCAGCCTTGCTGCTGCCAGCGATCACCTGGATGACACGCTGGCTGCTTGCCCAACTCAACCGTACAGTGGTCACCAACGATGAATTGATCGCACTACTGTTTAGCCCGCTGGGTTTGGTAGGCATGCTGGTAGGGCTTGGGTTCGCTTTTTTGATTATTTACTGGCAGCAGGCAGGCATGCTGCAGGTCGCCGTCAGGCCCCGTGACAATCACTATCGGCTGGCCCTTGAAGCACTCTGGCTAAGCACCCGTCGGCTACCTGCCCTCGCGGGTCTTGTCATACTCCAGGTAGGCACCCACTTACTACTGCTCGTGCCCTTTATGGCTGGGCTCGCGTGGCTTTACGATTTCTGGCTGAGTGGTATAGACCCCTACTATCTTCAGCGCGTGCGTCCCCCTGCACTGTGGTATTTCATGGCGTGCGCGCTGCCACTGATTATTGCCTGGGTATGGGTAGCGTCATGGCTCTACCTGCGCTGGCTATTGGCGCTCCCCCTCGTTGCGTTGGAAAGCTGTAACCCCTGGCAGGCACTTAAACGAAGCGTTAGCTTAACCCGCGGCTGGCGCCGCTCCATTGGCGCTGCGGTACTTCTGCTATTGGTCGTGATCGTTAGCCTGCCGCTACTGGTGACACTGCTCTTTGACCGCCTATTCACGCCACTTCTGTGGTGGCTGCCTGAGCATAATGCCGTGCTCATCCCAGCCATGCTGGCCTACTTACTCGGCTATGTGCTGATCACCCTGGCCATTACCTTCATCGGTATTGCCACCAATGCGCTGCTTTCCGCCTGCCTCTATATGCAGCTGGCCCACAGAGAAGCTCGACCCGCACCGCCACCGGAGGATTTTAATGCAGGCAAACTGGCCTGGGCGGTAGAGCTTAGCGTACTCATTTTTGCCGGCCTTCAAGCATGGTGGATACTCAATAGCTTTGAGATACATGACAACGTCGCGGTGATTGCCCACCGTGGAAGCTCCATGGAGGCCCCCGAAAATACCCTTGCCGCGCTGGAGCAGTCACTACTTGATGGCGCCGACTATATCGAAATAGACGTACGCTTGAGCCGTGACCAACAGGTTATGCTTTACCACGATCGCAGCATGGCGCGGCTAACCGGCGATCCTCGTGAGTTTGGCGAGCTAACCAGAGAAGAACTCAGCCAATTCGATGTAGGAAGCTGGTTTGGTGATGCTTATCAAGGTGAGAACATTCCAGGCTTGGATGAAGCGCTGCAAAGAGTGCGCGGAAAAGCCGGACTAATGATCGACATCAAGCCTCTGCCGGGGCAAGAACAGGCGCTAGCTGATGCCGTTATCGAGACTTTGAATGCAGAGAGTGACGTGCGCTATCGCTGCTGGGCAACCCAACAAAGCGCTTTTGACGGCTATACAGCGTGCGGTTTTCCCAATGCGCTAATGGATATGCGCATGGCTACCATGTCCCCATCATTACTTAAACATATCAAAGCCCAAGCACCTGAATTGCGCGTTACCTTACTGGCCCAGCTTATACTGCCCGGCACGCTAAACCGGCGTGACTTTGATGCCCTTGGGCTACGCCATAACCGCATCACGGAAGGGGAAGTTCGCTTAGCGCGACTATATGGTTACGAAATACACGCCTGGACCGTCAATGACCGAGCTCGTATGTCAACGCTGATTGATCTGGGGGTCGATGCGATTATCACCGACTACCCAGATCGTTTAAACGAACTTATTCAAGTCCGCCGCGAATTAAGCGACGGTGCACTAATGCTAGTGAAGCTGCGCAACTGGCTTCGCCAATAGAGGTTGGACTAATCGCCCATTACCACCCCTTCGCGCCGAGGGTCAGCACCACCAAACAGAGTGCCATCTTCAAGGCGCATAATGGCCTGAAGGCCGCTGGTTAGCTCCCGCTCGCTGACCGTATGACCACGCTCACGCAGTGATTCTATGGTTGCCTCAGGAAAACGCCCCTCTTCCACATAGACATCCCCACCCAAAGTAATAGCATGGGGAAGGTTGAGCGCCTCTTGAGCGCTTAACCCCCAGTCGCGCAGTGCGACTAATGTACGGGCGGTGTAATGAATAATGGCGGCGCCACCTGGGGAGCCCAAGCTGGCTACCAGCTCGCCGGTTTCTTGATCAAATACCAGGGTCGGGCTCATGCTGGAGCGGGGACGCTTGCCGGGCTCTACCCGGTTCGCTACGGGCTCGCCATCCACTTCAGGGGTAAATGAAAAATCGGTGAGCTCGTTATTGAGCAGGAAACCACCCGCTAGCCCCGTGCCACCGTCGGACATAATTCGCGAGCCAAACGCCTGCTCGATGGTGGTGGTCATAGCCACCGCGGTGCCCTCCTCATCGACAATACTGATATGGCTAGTACCGTACTCGGGCTGTTCGGGCTGGCTAGCCCAGCTCACGTCAAGCTCCCCAGGGTTACCCGGTTCAGCGCTGTCGCCCATGCTCATCTCTTCGATAAGTGCACTGCGCTGCTCCAAGTATTCCGGGGCTAGCATCAATGACCAATCGCCTCCCGGCGCCTCGACAAAGTCAGGATCGGCGATGTAACGGCCACGATCCGCAAAGGCCAGGCGTGAGGCTTCCAAGAATTGATGCAGCCACCCACTGCTTGCAGCACCACTGTCTAACGGGGCTTCAAGCAGTGGCTGCTGATCAAGCATGCCTAAAATCTGCATCACGGTCAGATGACCCGATGAGGGTGGCGGGAAACCACATACTTCCCACTGTTGCCAAGGCGTACACAGCGGTTCTCGGTTAAGCGCCTGGTAGCCACTCATATCCTCAAGCGTCAAACTGCCTGGACGCTCAGGGTGGTTCTGAACGCGCTCAACGATGTCTTGTGCCACGGCTCCTTCGTACAAGGCGACGCTGCCTTGCTCAGCGACGCGGCGAAGAACGGCTGCCAACGCTGGGTTTTTGAGCGTTTCACCAACGGCGATAGGCTCACCGTCTGAATCATAATAAAACTGGCTCGCTACTGGGTCTTGGCGCAGAAACTCATCACCAGCCAAGCTGGTATGCAACCGATTGCTAACCTCAAAGCCCTCCTCGGCCAGGGTGATTGCCGGGATAAACAGCTCTTCCCAGGCCAGCTCACCGTGCTCAGCGTGGGCTTTCTCAAGCATACGCAGCGTGCCTGGCACTCCCACTGAGAGGCCGCTAACCACTGCTTCATTAAACGCCAGCGGCTCGCCATCCTGCATAAACAGCTCACCGTTAACGCCTTGGGGCGCGGTTTCACGACCATCGTAGGCACGCACTTCATCGCCATCGAAGTACATCAAAAAAGCACCACCACCAATACCACTGGACTGAGGCTCAACCAGGTTCAACACCATCTGCACCGCAATGGCCGCATCAATGGCGTTACCACCGGCTTTAAGTACTTGGTAACCGGCATCGGTGGCGAGCGGGTTAGCTGCTGCCACCGCAAATGACTCGGCTTCCCAGCCGGGCTTCTCTTCATAGCCCGATTCGCTTTCAGGGGAAATGGAGGGTGTCTCATAGCTAAACCCCCAACTATACAATGGCGCTACCAGCAGAACAGGTAGCGCATACTTAACCGATTTTGGTGACATCTCAGCGCTCTCCATGACAAGTTAAAAAACCACTCCAAAAGAGTAGCCTATTAAAACATCAACGCCCGGCACAATGGCCGGGCGTAAAGTAAAAACTAGGGTAGGCTCGATTAGTCGATTTTTTGCCCTGCCAGCATAAACCAGGTTTCCAGCACCGCATCGGGGTTGAGTGATACAGAATCGATACCCTGCTCCATCAACCATTTAGCCAAGTCAGGATGGTCTGACGGCCCCTGTCCGCAGATACCAACATATTTGCCCTTCGCCTTACAGGCTTGAATGGCCATGGCCAGGAGCTTTTTAACCGCCCCATTACGCTCGTCAAACAGATGCGCCACGATGCCGGAATCACGATCCAAACCTAACGTTAGCTGGGTCAGGTCGTTTGAACCAATGGAGAAACCATCAAAATACTCAAGGAACTCATCGGCCAGCAGTGCGTTGGCGGGCAGCTCGCACATCATAATCACTTTAAGCCCTGTGGGGCCGCCACGTTCGAGGCCATTAGCCGCCAACAGCTCTACCACCTCACGTGCTTCGTCGGTGGTACGCACAAAGGGCACCATGATTTCGATATTCTCGAAGCCCATCTCTTCACGCACCCGCTTGAGCGCTCGGCACTCGAGTTCAAAGCAGGGCCTGAACGCCTCTGAAATGTAGCGCGATGCCCCCCGGAAACCGAGCATGGGGTTCTCTTCCCCCGGCTCATAGAGTTTGCCGCCAATCAGGTTTTCGTATTCGTTGGATTTAAAGTCGGACAGCCGCACGATGACGCGCTGGGGATGAAACGCTGCCGCTAGCGTGGAGATACCTTCAACCAGTTTATCGACATAGAAGCTGACCGGGTCGGTGTAACCCGCAGTACGTAAATCGATCACCTGCTGTAAATCAACCGGCAGCGTGTCGTACTCCAACAGCGCTTTAGGGTGGACGCCGATCATGCGGTTAATGATAAATTCCAAACGCGCTAAACCCACGCCTGCGTGAGGCAGACTGGCAAACCCAAAGGCGCGGTCAGGGTTGCCCACATTCATCATAATTTTAAAGGGGATTTCCGGCATCGCATCGACGCTGGAGACTTTGCAATCAAACTCCAACAGCCCTTCATACACATTGCCGGTATCGCCTTCCGCACAAGAAACCGTGACATCGATACCCTCTTTTAACTGGGTAGTCGCATCACCACAGCCAACGACAGCGGGAATACCCAACTCACGGGCGATAATCGCCGCATGACAGGTACGCCCACCGCGATTGGTGACGATCGCGGAAGCACGTTTCATGATCGGCTCCCAATCCGGGTCGGTCATATCGGTGACCAGGATATCGCCATCATGGATCTTATCCATGTCATCAGGGCTGAGCACGACTTTGACGGTACCCCGGCCAATACGTTGACCAATCGCTCGGCCGGTTATTAACGTACGACCCTTTTCACGCAGCTGGAAGCGCTCGAGTTTACCGCCCTCCTGCTGAGAGACCACCGTTTCAGGACGCGCCTGGACGATGTAAAGCCGACCATCATCGCCATCTAACGCCCACTCAATATCCATGGGCCGCTGGTAGTGCTGCTCGATAGTCATCGCCTGACGGGCCAGATCCATCACTTGCTGATCGTTGATACAGAAGCGGCCGCGGTCGGCATGGGGCACATCGACGGTCTCAACCGATTTACCGGCGCTGGCATCCTGCCCATAAACCATCTTGATCAGCTTGGAACCTAAATTACGGCGCAGCACCGCCGGGCGGCCCGCCGCCAGGGTCGGCTTGTGCACGTAGAACTCGTCGGGATTGACTGCACCCTGCACCACGGTTTCGCCCAAGCCCCAGGAGCCAGTGACAAAAACGGCGTCTTTAAAGCCGGATTCGGTGTCCAGGGTAAACATAACGCCTGCCGCACCGGTCTCTGAACGCACCATTTTCTGAACGCCCGCCGACAAGGCGACATTTTCGTGGGCGTAGCCACGGTGCACTCGGTAGGAGATCGCACGATCGTTAAACAGCGAGGCAAAAACCTCGTGCACTGCACGCTTGATATTGTCGAAGCCTTCGATATTCAGGAAGGTTTCCTGTTGGCCTGCAAAGGAAGCGTCGGGTAGATCTTCCGCGGTGGCTGAGCTGCGCACGGCTACTTTCAGTTGCGGGTGCTGTTGCTGCAGCTGGCCGTAGGCATCGCGCAGGGCCGATTCAAAGGTAGGAGGTAGCGGCGTATCGATGATCCATTGGCGTATATTGCGGCCCGCCTCAGCCAGCGCTTTAACGTCATCGACGTCCAGACGGGCCAGGGTGGCATTAATGCGCTCGTTTAATCCTTCGTGGGAGAGAAATTCACGATAAGCGTGGGCGGTGGTGGCAAAACCGCCAGGAACCGTCACGCCAGCACCGGACAGGTTAGAAATCATTTCACCCAGCGAGGCGTTTTTACCACCTACGCGTTCGACGTCCGCCATGCCCAGCTGATCGAACCACAGAATGTACTCTTCCACGTAACCCCCTCGCTCATAGATATCTGCATGACCTTGACGATCATGGATAATTGATTGAGACACCCTAGCACCACGCCAATATATTCGCCATTGGTCTAATAGCGAAGAGAGTGGAGGATTTTTACAACAGCAGGGCTTTTTGGGCTATTTATGTAGTCAGATACATTTGAGCCCGCCAAAACGCCCAATGATGACACGTTGTGCTGACAAACAGCTCGGCTCACAATAGCCGTATCACTCACCCGTGGACTTAGTTATGAAACGTACGGCTTTTTTTATTTCAGATGGTACCGGCATCACGGCGGAAAGTTTAGGACGTAGCTTGCTGGCCCAGTTCAGCGATGTTGAGATCGATATGCAGACCAAGCCCTATATCGATACGTTGGAAAAAGCGCAGGCGTTAGCAGCGATTATTGAGTCGACAGCCAACCGGGATGGTCATCGCCCCATTATCATTGACACCATTGTGGATCAACAAATACGCGACGTTATTCGTAAGGCGTCCGGCTTTAAGGTCGATATTTTTTCCACCTTTCTGGAGCCCTTAGAGCAAGAACTAGAGACCCACTCCTCCTACAGCGTTGGGCGCACTCACTCGATAGGCAGCGATGATGTCTACATGGATCGTATCCACTCCGTCCACTTCGCGCTGGATAATGATGACGGTGCACGCACCCACCAATACGATAAAGCGGATATCATCCTGGTTGGCGTCTCGCGCTGCGGCAAAACACCTACCTCGCTTTATCTGGCGCTGCAGTTTGGCATTCGGGCGGCTAACTACCCGCTGACGGAAGACGATTTAGACGAAGATGGCATGCTGAAGCTACCCAAGGCGCTCGTGCCCCATCGGCAAAAGCTGTTTGGGTTAACCATCGATGCGCGACGCTTGTCGGCAATTCGCAACGAGAGACGCCCCAATAGCCGCTATAGCTCGATGGATCAGTGCCTACAAGAAGTGGAACAGGCCGAGTCGCTCTACCGCACCATGCACATTCCCTTCATCGATGCGACACGCTTCTCGGTGGAGGAGATTTCAACGCGGATGATTGCTGAAACCGGCTTAGCGAGGCGTTTCTCGCCCCGCTAATGTAAAAACTACTACAAAAACTACGCAAGCCCCCAGTGGATTACATGCCTTTGGGGGCAAAAATTCCCGGCGCGTTGCGCCAGTAGCCTTTGTAATCCATACCAAAGCCAAACACATAACGGTCGGCAACTTCCAGGCTGCAGTAGTCGGCTTTCAACCCAGGCACTGCTTTGCGGTTGTGCTGTTTATCGACCAGCACCGCTGTGGTAACGCTGGCGGCCTGGGCCTCTTCGCAGTAAGCCAAAATGGCCGCCAGGGTCGCTCCCTCATCCAGGATATCGTCAACAATCACTACGTGACGGCCCGCCATGGGCACTTCAGGGGAAACGCGCCAAAAAAGCTCGCCGCCGCGCAGCTCGTTGCGGTAGCGAGTGGCATGCAAATAATCTACTTCCAGCGGAAAGCCCAAGCGGGTAAGCAGATGACCGGTGGTAATCAAGCCACCATTCATTACGCAGTAAAAAACCGGCAGCTTATCGCCTAAATCCCGAGTAATCTCTTCCGCCATACGATCCAGCGCCCGCTCTACCTCTTGCTGAGAAATTAGGCAGTCGGCGTTATCCATCAGCTCACGCATCGAGTCCAGCGACTCTAATGCTTCTTTATCCAACTTTGACATCTACCAACTCCACGGCGGGTTAAAACTTCATTTATTTAAGTAAGAGATTTATTCAGCGCTGGGCTTACTCTGCTTCCGCACTGGGCTTACTCGGCTTCCGCGCTGGACTGGGGCTTATCCGCTAGCGCTTCCAGCTTAGCGTGGGTACGACGCCAACGGCCCAATGCACTCAGCGCATCTAGGTCTGGGCGCGCACGGCTATAGCGCAACTTAGCGGGGCGCTTAGAATTGATTCCGTGGCATGCCTCCATCACTTCAAGCGCGGAGGCTCGGTCATTACATACCAGCAGCATATCGCAGCCTGCTGCCAGCGCTGCCTGGGCACGCGCTTTGGGGTCTCCCGCCTCGTGGGCGCCGGCCATACTCAGGTCATCTGAAAAAATGCAGCCTTTGAAGCCTAGCGATTCCCGCAGCATGCCCAACCAGTTGGGTGAAAAGCCTGCTGGGCGCGTATCAAAAGCACTATAAATAACGTGTGCAGGCATAATCCCATCTAACTGTGAAGCTAACTGGGTAAAGGGCACAAGATCGTGCTGTTTCATCACTTCTAGCGGGCGATCGTCTATCGGCAATGCAACGTGTGAGTCCGCCGCGACACCACCGTGGCCGGGAAAGTGCTTACCCACAGCGGCCATACCGGCATCGTGAAGCCCCTGAATAAATGCATTGCCCAGCTGGGCTACGTGCTGTGGGTCACTGCTGAAACTACGATCACCAATAACGCTGGATAGACCGCTCTCCACATCAAGTACCGGGGCGAAGCTCAGATCCAGACCGCAGGCAGCCATCTCCATCCCTAACAACCAGCCGGCATCTTTAGCTAACGCCAGCCCCTCTCCCTGGGCAGCGCGGTAACACTCGCCGATACGCGCCATGGCAGGCAGGCGTGTTAACCCCTCTTTTATGCGCTGAACGCGACCGCCTTCTTGATCCACGGCAAGCAGTAAATCAGCACGCACACGGCGAATATCGCTGCAGAGCTTGCGAACCTGATAGCCATTTTCAACGTTGCGGGCAAACAAAATTACGCCCCCTACCGTCGGTTCTAGAAGCAAGCGTTTTTCTGCAGCCGTCAATTTTGGGCCTTCAAGGTCAAGCATGACCGGGCCTAACGGTTGAGTCATCGTGATAGGTCCATGAAAAGGGGCGATGATTCTAGACGATCGTCTAGCGGTGTCAAAATCTGATCAATCAAAGGACTGGCGGCCACCGTGCAACCAAACAGGGGTACCCGGCAACGCTAACGAAAAGATATAGAGCAGATCAGGATTGCGTAAACGAATACAGCCGTGGGACGCAGCAACGCCCATGGGCTCGTCAGGCGGCGTCCCGTGCAGGTAAATATAGCGCCGTTGCGAGTCAACCTGACCACCGCGGTTCACGCCCTTTTCCAAGCCACACAGCCACAGTATGCGGGTCAGAATCCAGTCACGCTCTGGATGCTCTTCGGCGAGTTCGGGCGAAAATGTCTCGCCCGTCCAGCGGCGACCTCGAAACACCGCATTTTCGGGCATATCTCCGCCAATGGCCGCGCGCACATAGTGCCACCCGCGGGGGGTTTTACCACTGCCATTGCGCTCCCCGCTTCCGGCAGCACCGGATGAAATAGAACACTCATGGAGCACTTTTGGCCCTCGCCAACAGCGCAGCAACTGTTCGGTAGTATCAATCTCCAGCCAGATATGTTCCGTTGGAGGTAGCTCAGCTAGCGTAGGAGTTCGCATGTTTTCCTTCTTCTGGCTTGGCACCGTCAAGGGCTATGGGTAACGGCGCATTCATAGCAGCCACCACTACCGGGAGCAATCGCCTGACCAAATCACGCACAGAGACCTGCTCGTGGTAATCCTTCTCCGCGATATCGCGTAGCGCATCAAGGCCAGACAGGGTAAAGATTACCGTGCCGAGCACAAAGTGTAGCCGCCAAAAACGCTCGGCGTCAGGCAGATCCGGCGTTGCTTTGCGCACAAGCTCGGTGAAGCGTGTAAACACATCGCCATACTCTTCCTGGATATAACGTCTTAGATGTCCCTGTGCTTGACTGTAGGCAAGACCCAGCAGGCGCATAAACACTTTCAAACTATTGCGCTCGGCGGGCACCGCGAGAACGGTAGTTGCCATGGTCTCGAGCAGTGTTTCCAGCGGGATAACGCGCCCGGCGTGTTGGCCCTCGAGCTCATCTAGCGCAGTATGAAAGCGCTGACTAAACGGATCCAGGTAGCGGGCAAAAACGGCCTGAATCAAGGCTTTTTTGGAACCAAAATGGTAATTAACAGCGGCTAAGTTAACCCGCGCTTTGCTAGTGATGTTGCGCAGCGAAGTTTCAGCAAAACCCCGCTCTGCAAACAGCACCTCGGCGGTGTCGAGTATACGGGTCACCGTATCAGATTGAGCCATGTCGCTCTCCAGGGAAACAGGTGTTTAAAACATAGCAAAATACTATGCCATAACGTAGGCGGGCTCAACGCTTGATTTATTGACAAAATGTGACGTATTAAATAAGCAGAAACTTAGTTTCAAACGATTAGAAAAATTGCATAGACATCGGCAATAGGCACTGACAAGCCATATACTGGACAGAGGAACATACTGTATACTTAAACACTTATTGATTAAGTCGACATTTAACTTGTTACTGTCTATTCACTATTTATGGAGTCTGGTATGTCGCGTCCGCTAACCGCTCGCCAACAGCACGTGTTTGATTTTATCGTTAAGACCATGGGCGAATTTGGCTACCCTCCTACCCGCGCCGAGATTGCCAAAGCACTTGGCTTCCGCTCACCCAATGCGGCTGAAGAGCACCTGCGCGCGCTGGAACGCAAAGGCGTTATTCGCATTATCCGCAACACCTCTCGCGGCATCCGCCTGCCCAACCAGGAACCTCAAGAAGTCCTGGATAGCGCAGTCCCCGCCTTACCCACAACCAACGTGGAAGCCCCACCCACTGGCCTGCCTGTGATCGGGGAAGTAGCTGCCGGCAGCCCCATTTTGGCCGCCGAACATATTGATCGCTACTGCCCGCTACCGGCCGAGTACTTCACTCCCAAAGCTGACTATCTGCTGCGCGTACGCGGCCTTTCCATGAAGGATATTGGCATTTTGGAAGGTGATTTACTGGCGGTTCATCGCACTGACCGGGTTCGCGATGGCCAGATCGTGGTTGCCCGCCTGGACGATGAAGTAACGGTTAAACGCTTCAAACGCCAGGGGCATCAAGTGACGCTGTTTGCAGAGAACCCTGATTTTGCGCCCATTGAAATCGACCTGCGCTCTCAAGCGCTCGATATTGAAGGCGTTGGAGTCGGCGTAATTCGTGGTGGCAACGGCCAGGCACTCGGCTAATAAATCCGCTACTGCAGGTCGATATAGCGGTGGTCATTGAAGGTGGCCACCCAGTTTGGGTGATAGACCAGCAGGATGCTCAGCAGCATGCCAGTAATAAATGCCTCTGAAGGCATTAGCAGTGGTAAAAAACGCGCATACTCCTGGGCGAGATAGATCGCCTCAGGGTCTGTACCCGCGACGATAATCAGCACTACCGCCGCCAAGCCTCCTCCCAGCGTTGCCAGCGCCGCGCCAAAAAAGCCGCAGGCAAACAGAAATACCATCAAGTTATCCGGCAGGCGGCGATCTACCAGCCGCCATACCGTGCCAATAACGGCCGCCGGGACGATCCCGGTAACCAGCACATTTGCCCCCAGCAACATCCACTCATTGCGGCCAATCACCACCATGGCAATGTTGATCAGCACGTTGCTAATCAGCGCTAATGGCGCTTTAAAAACGAGTGTCATCAATACTGTAAAAACAAGGTGTAGCGTTAGCCAATCAACAGCCTGGGCACGAAGCTGCCACATCAGCATCACCGCCAGCGTAGCACCCAGCCAGCGGTGCTGAAGCGCTGAATCCGCTATCAACACCTGCCAGGGCCGCCCCCAAAGCGCCCATGCGATCACTGCTAACGAGAGTAGCCAGGTGAGCAGCAGCGCCCAGGGCGCTAATACACTTTGCGCAAATGACATGGCGGCCTCTCAGGTTGATGGGCGGGCATTATAGAGTACTTAGCTAAATACCACTGTCTTGTTGCCATGCACCAACACACGATCCTCTAAGTGCCAACGCAAACCGCGAGCGAGCACGGCTTTCTCCACATCACGACCAAAGCGGACTAGATCAGTAGGCGTATGACAGTGGCTAACGCGATGGATATCCTGTTCGATGATGGGGCCTGCGTCGAGTTCCTCGGTCACATAGTGGCAGGTAGCGCCAATCAGCTTAACCCCCCGCTGGTAGGCCTGGTGGTAGGGCTTAGCCCCGGCAAAAGAGGGCAAAAAGCTGTGGTGAATATTGATCACTCGCCCCGCATAGCGCGCGCACAGCTCAGGGGGCAGTATTTGCATATAGCGCGCCAGCACCACGCAGTCGGCGCGGGCACTGTCGATTTCGGCCTGAACCTTGGCAAACGATGCTTGCTTATCGTCGGGGTCGACCGGTACATGGTGATAAGGAATACCGTACCACTCCGTCAGCGAACGCATATCATCATGGTTGGAGATAACCCCGACAATGTCGCAATCCAGTTCCCCCGCCTGCCAGCGGTAAAGTAGATCTACCAAGCAATGTGACTCCCGCGACACCATCAGCACGACGCGCCTACGCTGCTGGGTATCCACCAGCGACCACTGCATATTGAATTCGCTGGCTATCGGTTCAAATGCCGCGCTCAGCGCTTCCGCCGACATACCTACCGAATCCGCCAGAATTTCGTAGCGCATAAAAAAGCAGCCGGTTTCTAAATCGGAGTGCTGGCTAGCTTCGGTAATGGAGCCGCCCTGCTGGGCAATAAAGCTCGATACCCGTGCAACAATACCCACCCGGTCAGGACAGGAAACTACTAAACGATAATAATGAGACATGTGAGCTACTCTTGACCTATTGCTAAGTTAATTATGACAAACCAGCGGCTTAGGTCGCATAGTGTATCGGAAGGCCGTGGATGATTGTTAGCTGCCCCTGCCTTCCCGTATAGTTAAGACACTACTTTTTAGGTTTTTCATAACAGATGCATTCACCACGCGTTCAAATTCGTCCCCGTCGTCGTCCACCGCTGCGCATTTTGCCGCTGGGGGGATGCGGTGAGATTGGAATGAATCTAACGCTATACGGCTATGACGATCACTGGATAGCCGTGGACTGCGGCATGATGATCCGCCAGGATCTTCCCAACTCGCCGCTGCAGGTACCCAATCTTGATACGCCGAAAGCACTAGGGATCGTGCCCAAAGCGCTATTTATCACCCATGGTCACGAAGACCACATTGGTGCCGCAGCCTGGCTATGGCCGATGTGGAACTGCCCCATTTACGCCACCCCGCTGGCGGCAGGCCTGTTGCGGCTAAAATTTGCCGAGCATCAGCTTAGCGGTGCGGCTATCCATGTCATTGAACCTGGCGAGGCCCTAGAGAGCGGGCCATTCACGCTGCGCTATTTACTTTTAACCCACTCCATTCCCGAAAGCTGTGCGCTAATAATGATGGCCGGTGGCTATCGCGTTTTACATACCGGCGACTGGAAACTCGACCCTGAACCGATTATCGGCACGCCGATCAGTGCAGCCCTCTTCAAGGCGCTTGCCCCGGTTGACTTGGTAGTGGGCGATTCCACTAACGCCCCCATGCCCGGGCACTCCGGCAGCGAGGGGGACGTCGCCCGCGCCCTGACAAAAACCCTCAGCAACTGCCAGGGCCGGGTGGTGGTCTCCTGCTTTGCCAGTAACCTTGCCCGGGTGTTAGCGATAGGGCGCGCCGCTCAGAAGTGTGGCCGACGCATTAGCTTGATGGGCCGTTCAATGGAGCGCATGGTCAGCGTTGCCCGGGGGCTCGGCTATATGGATGATTTACCGCCTTTGGTGCCCAATCATGACTTAGGCTATCTTCCCCCGGATGAAGTGGTGATTATCGCCACCGGTAGCCAGGGTGAGCCCCGAGCTGCGCTACAGCGCCTCGCCCAGGGTCGCCACCCTTTTGTGGATCTTCAGCCGGGCGATAACGTTATTTTTTCGGCTAAAGCCATTCCTGGCAATGAGCGCCCCATTGAACAGCTTAAAAAGCGTTTGGCGCACTTAGGTGTCAACCTCTACGACGAGTTCAACCACCCTGAACTGCACGCTACCGGGCACCCCGCTCAGGATGAACTGATCAAGCTGTATCAGTGGGTCAGGCCAAAACATCTCATACCGGTGCATGGCGAAGCCCGCCACCAACAGGCTCATCAGACTATTGCCAAACAGCTAGGCATTAGCGCTCCATTGACGCCGGTGAACGGCGATCTAATTTGCTTTGACAGTCACGGGCTGCGCTGTGAGTCGCGCTATCCGCAGCCGCCCTGCATAGTCAGTCAAAACAGCGTGGTGCCCCACCCTGGCCTTGAGGTGCACGACGCCAACAAGGCCCGTCGCGGCAGCTTATACTTAGCGCTGCCGGTGACGGCCACTGACACTGGATGGGCGCGTATTGGCCGTTTGATGCTGGATGCCTCGGGGGCCAGCCCGCTGGATGAAGATAGCTTTAATGATTGGCTGGATGATCAGCTTGAGGAGATTGCAGCAGAGACGCTTGCCGACTTGCGCCAAGCATTACAGCCTCGCATGGTGCAGTGGCTGGCGGAGCATATGCAGCACCTGCCCGATGTACATCTACAGATTATGGCCGCCGAAATGCCAGAGACTATCCCCCTGGACAACGCCGCCAATCGTTAGAGCTGCGCATTATTGTGAAAAAAAGCGCAGCAACGCGGCAGTCTCACTCCCAGCGCGCTGCATCTTGTTGATCAGAGTGACGCTCTTTGACCCAATACTCGCCCTGGGCAGAGTGCTCTTTCTTCCAGAAAGGCGCCTGGGTTTTCAGATAATCCATAATAAAATCGCAGGCTTCGAACGCCTCACGCCGGTGTGCGCTGGCCACGAGTACGCGCACAATCGGATCGCCTGGCCCCAGGTAACCGACACGATGAATAATCCGCACCGCTTGGAGCGACCAGCGCTGCCAAGCCTGTTCACCAATCTCCGTCAGCGTACGCTCGGTCATTCCCGGATAGTGTTCCAGCGTTAACCCTGTGACGTCCGGCGTTTCATTAAAATCACGCACTAAGCCGGTAAAACACACCACCGCGCCAATATCACTACGCCCCGCCAAGGCATCGTCATAGCCGTAGTCCATTGGAAACGGGGCTGCTTGAATCGTTACTTTAATATCCAGCTTATTATCCACCCTCACCCCCCTGTTACTGGCGGGAAAAACGCCACTTCGTCATCATCGGTCACTAACGCCTCGTCATTGGCCATGACCTGATTAATCGCACACAGCGTACGCTGGTCGGTGAGTTGTTTAAAGCGACTATCCTGCTCGGCCAGCGCGGCTTTTAATCCACTAATGTCGCGGCTAGCCAGTTGATCGAGACTCACGACGGTCTCACTTTCGCCTACCCGCTCGCGCAGTTCGGCTAAAAACTTAACCCGCACGCAGGGTGAAGGGCAGCGCTCGCCCAAGCTGACTTCTCCGGCTACGCCGTCACCGGTAACAATCGGCGCCTGGGTGCTCATACGCTGGTAGTCGCCACGCTGACCACCTTGCTTGCTGTCGAGTTGTATAGCCTCGATACGCATACCTTTATCGACCGCTTTGCACATATCGTAAAGCGTCAAACAGGCTACCGAAACAGCGGTAAGAGCTTCCATTTCGACCCCAGTGCGTCCATTCAAGCGACACAGCGAGGTCACATGAACGCAGGATTCGGCCACATCAATATCGAACTCAACAGAAACCTTGGAGAGCGCCAGTGAGTGACAGAGAGGAATCAGCTCATGAGTACGTTTGGCCGCCTGAATACCAGCGATACGCGCGGTGGCCAGCACATCACCCTTGGGCAGTTCACCATCGCTAAGCAATTTCAGCGTTTCAGGCTGCATTATAATGCGCCCGGAGGCGACTGCTTCGCGGCGGGTTTCCAGCTTATCGCCGACGTCCACCATATTGGCTTCGCCACGGGTGTTAAGGTGGGTCAGATGCATGTTGTCACCATTGCTGTTTTGAAGACATATTTTTTGAAGACATCGTATCGTTTTTAGCGCTTAACCAGGTCACTACCCATTGTGCAACCGCTTCGCTATCGTCTAGATCTAACTGAGCCACCGAAGCCGCCAGGTCGATAGGCGGTGGCGCACTGAGCGCGACTGCCTCAACCCATCGGCCGGTTAAAATAGCCGCATCGCCAATCCCATCGCGGTATAGCACCAGCTTGGGAATCGGCCAAGCCTTGAAGCCTTCGACAATCACCAAATCGGGATCGTGCGGCGCCATCATGGCAATTAGCTGGGCTAAATCAGGCTCTTCCTGGTCAGGGGTTTCCTGCATAAGCGCAAAGCGCTGACGGGAAGCCACCAGTATCGGTGCGGCACCTGCGCTACGCAGCTTATAGCTATCCTTGCCGGGCTGGTCGACATCAAACGAGTGGTGCGCATGCTTGATGACAGCGACGCTCAAGCCATACTCCCCTAATCGTGGCAACAGCTTCTCTAGCAGCGTCGTTTTTCCGGTACCGCTCCAGGCAGCAATCCCCAGTATGGGAAAAGGTGCGGTTAGTTCGTTTTCCATGCTGCCGAAACTCCTGATGATCACTCACGCTACCATTCTAACGATTCACACAGCGTTATAGAGGATGACTCTACTCGCCCTCTTGCTCACGGGGTAATAGCCAGTTCAACGCAATACCCACCAAAGCGGCTAGGCTAACGCCCTGCAGCGTAAACTGGCCTCCACCAAACTGCATGCCGCCAATCCCGAACACCAGTATCAGCGAAACCACGACCAAGTTGCGCGGCGCCGTCAGCGACTGTCCTGCACGTACCAGTGTGTTCATACCGACCACCGCAATGGAGCCAAACAACAGCGTCATTATACCGCCCATTACCGGGCCAGGAATGGTCTGCAGCAACGCGCCAAGCTTGGACACAAACGCCAGCACAATGGCAATAATCGCGGCAACAATCATGTACTTGGGATTAAATGCCCGAGTAAGCGTTACCGCCCCGGTGACTTCCGAGTAAGTAGTATTCGGCGGCCCGCCGAACAGCGCTGCTACGCTGGTCGCCAGCCCATCGCCTAACAGAGTTCGATGCAGGCCAGGCTTTTCCAGGTAGTTTTTGCGGGTCACCGAACCAATGGCCACCATATCACCAATGTGTTCTACCGCTGGGGCAATCGCGACCGGAATCATAAACAGAATGGCAGCCCAGTGAAAACTGGGTGCGGTAAAGCTGGGTATCGATAACCAAGCCGCCTCATGCACTGGCGTAAAGTCGACTACCCCCATCAGCAACGCTAAAAAATAGCCGGTGATAATGCCCCCCATAATCGGCACTAGGCGAAGTAGCCCGCGACCAAAAACGGCCAACACAAGCGTGACTAGCAAGCTGGTCATTGATAAGAAAATCGCCGCGCCATAGCCGATATTGTCACTGGTTTCACCGGTCGCCATGCTAACCGCCACCGGCGCCAGCGCCAGGCCAATCACCATAATCACCGGCCCCACCACCACAGCGGGCAGCAAGCGATGCAGCCAGGCAGTGCCTTTTAAGCGCACAGCCTGGGAAATCGCCACATAAACCAGTCCCGCCGCCATTAGCCCACCCATGGTCGCCGAAACCCCAAAGCTCGCCACAGAGCCTTGAATAGGCGCTATAAAGGCAAACGATGAGGCTAAAAACACCGGCACGCTCTGCTTGGTGACCCCATGAAATACCAAGGTTCCCACCCCAGCCGTGAACAGCGCAACGCTTGGGTCGAGTCCTGTCAAAAGCGGTACTAACACCAAGGCGCCAAACGCCACAAATAGCATTTGTGCGCCGGTTAAAATGACTTTTGGCCACGACTCAGCCTGACTGGCAGCTTCACGCATAAGTGAATTCCTAGTGATTATTGATTTGATAGCAGGTATACAAAAAAATGCCCCTGACGCTGGGCGTAAGGGGCAATGTCAATAACGATGCTTAGCGCGTTCCGAAAATCTTGTCGCCAGCGTCACCTAGTCCGGGGACGATGTAGCCATTTTCATCGAGGCGGTCATCGATTGAGGCGGTGTAAATTTCGATATCGGGGTAAGCGTCCTGCACCCGCTTGATACCTTCAGGGGCGGCAACGAGAACGATCACCTTCATATGCTCACAGCCACGCTCACGCAGCATATCCAGTGTTGCTACCATCGAACCGCCGGTAGCCAGCATGGGGTCTATCACGATCGCCATGCGCTCTTCGATATCGTTGGCAAACTTGGCAAAGTAAGGCACCGGCTGTAGCGTCTCTTCATCGCGATAAAGACCTACAACGCTTACCCGCGCACTCGGGATTAGATCCGTTACGCCTTCCAGCATGCCGAGCCCGGCACGCAGAATCGGTACGACGGTGACTTTTTTACCTTTTAATCGGCGCGTTGCAATCGGCTCACCGTTCCATCCCTGGATTTCATGATCTTCCAGCTCAAGACCTTTAGTTGCTTCATAGGTCAGCAGCTTGGCGACTTCACCTGCCAGTTCACGAAAGCTCTTAGTGCTCAGGTCAACTTCGCGCATCAGACCCAGCTTATGTTGTACAAGCGGATGGTTAATGGCGTAAACACTCATGGGACTTCCTCACTGCAGGGGATTCAGAATGGCAACCAAGGTTGCATCAGCTAGGCACAAAATTGCGCGTATTCTACCCGCAACCACTTACGAGGTTAAGGGGTTTCAGGCAATTGCCATTCGATAGGTGCTCGCCCTTGCGCCTGAAGAAATTGATTGGCTTGGGAAAAATGCCGGGTACCAAAAAAGCCCCGATGCGCAGAGAGCGGTGATGGGTGCGGGGCTTCCAGTATTAAATGGCGCCTTTGGTCGATTAACGCCTTCTTCTGGCGCGCATGACTGCCCCACAGCAGAAACACACACGGCGGCGCGTGCTGGCTGACGGTTTCAATCGCGCGGTCAGTGAAGGGCTCCCATCCCTTACCGCGATGAGATGCCGCATTGCCCTGCTCCACAGTCAGCGAAGTGTTTAACAACAACACGCCCTGCTTGGCCCATGCTTCCAGATGGCCGTGGCGCACGGGGGTAAAACCAACATCAGTGGCCAACTCCTTGTAGATATTGACCAGCGACGGTGGCACGGGTACGCCGGGCTGCACGGAAAAGCATAAACCGTGAGCCTGATTGGGCCCGTGATAGGGATCCTGGCCTAAAATAACCACCTTCACTTCGTTCAACGGGGTCAGTTCAAAGGCACGAAACCACTGCGTTGAGTGGGGATATATGATCTTCTTCGCAGCTTTTTGCTGCGCCAAAAAATCTTTTAGCGCCAGCATATAGTCAGCCTGAAACTCATTACCCAGCCACTGACTCCAATCGTCGGGAAGTGGATTGGCCATTATTACCTCTTCATTTGATCAACAAGCGGCTCAACGTATGCAACACCCATATCCCAGGGGAACTGAATCCAGCACTGCTGGGCAACTTCGGTCAGGTATTGATCCACCAAGGGACGACCATCCGGCTTGGCATAGATAGTCACAAAGTGAGCTTTAGGCAGCATTTTACGTACTGCCCGCGCTGTTTTGCCAGTATCCACCAAGTCATCGACCAGCAACCAACCTTCACCGTCATGATCGACGCCCTTCATGATATCCAGACCGCCCTGATCCATATGGTCGTAGCTTTTAATACACACGGTATCGATCAGCCGGATATTAAGCTCCCGAGCAATCAGCGCGGCGGGAATTAAACCGCCGCGGGTAATCGCTACGATGCCTTTAAAATCACGCTCGATCATTTGATGGCATAGGGTGCGCACATCACGGTGCAACTGATCCCAGGAGACAGTGAAGTGTTGGTGGTAGCGATCGCTGCTCATGGGGCATTACTCGTCTTCGTTGAAAGAACAAACTGCGAATACACTGAAACCAGCATCGCGAATTTTCTGCGATCCGCCCAGCTCAGGCAGATCAATAATGGTGGCGGTCTCAACCACCTGACCACCGCTGCGCTGAATGAGGTTGGCCGCGGCCAGCATGGTGCCGCCGGTGGCGATGAGGTCATCCATCAGCAGGATACGGTCATCTTTCTGGAACGCATCGGAGTGCAGCTCCACTTCTGAATGTCCGTACTCCAGCTTATAAGTCTCGCTGATGGTCTTGAAAGGCAGCTTGCCCTTCTTACGCACCGGTACAAAGCTGCAACCCAACTCATAAGCGAGCGGCGCACCAATAATAAAGCCACGCGCATCAATGGCCGCGATGGCATCCAGGTTCATTTCCTGATAGCGGTGAACGAAGCTATCGATCAGCTTGCGAAAGGCCGCGCTATTTTGCAGCAACGGGGTGATGTCGCGAAAGTTCACGCCCTGTTCAGGCCAATCGGGAACCGTGCGAATGACGGACTTAATGTAGTCGCCGTAGATGCTCATCGCGTCTCTCATTGAGTAATAAAAAGTGGTAATGATCAATCAAACCAAGAAAAGGTATCTTGTCGCAAACAGCAACGCCAAAATAATCACCGCCGGATTCAGGTCGGCAAAACGGCCCGACAACGCCTTGATCGCTACATAGCTAATAAAGCCAAGCGCAATACCTTCGGCAATCGAGAACGTCAGCGGCATCGCCAGGGCGGCAATCAGTACCGGCGCGGCGTCGGTGGGGTCTTCCCAGTTCGCGTGAGCCAAACTTCCTGCCATCAATACCGCCACATACAGCAGCGCACCTGCGGTAGCGTAGGCCGGAATAGAACCCGCCAGCGGAGCGAAGAACAGGCTGATCAGGAACAGAACACCAACCACTACCGCCGTTAACCCAGTACGGCCACCCGAAGCGATACCCGCCGTCGATTCAATGTAGCTTGTGGTGGTGGAAGTACCCAAGGCGGCACCCGCCATTGACGCGGTGCTGTCGGCCATCATGGCGCGACCAATGCGCGGTAACTTGCCATCCTTGTCCAACAGCTTGCCGCGGTGAGCAACGCCTACCAGGGTGCCGGAGGTATCAAATAGATCCACAAACAGGAAGGCAAAGATCACGCTAAGCATCGCCACATCCAGCGCGCCCATCAAATCCATCGCCATAAAGGTAGGTGCAATAGAGGGTGGCATCGACATCAGGCCCCCATACTCATTATGGCCGAGCACCATTGCAACAATAGTAATCCCCAAAATCCCGATCATGACGGCACCAGTCACTCGCAAGTAAGAGAGCGCGGTAATCACAAAGAAGCCCAGCAGCGCATAAATAGCCGCGGGTTGGGAAAGATCACCTAAGGAAACAAAGGTCGCGGGGTTGGCAACCACGATACCGGCGTTCTTAAGCGCTATCATTGCCAGGAAAAGGCCAATACCAGCGGCGATCCCCAACCGTAACGTCATAGGAATGGAGTTAATGATCCACTCGCGAATTTTAAAAATACTCAACAAGAAGAACGTTAGACCTGAGAAGAACACCGCCCCCAGCGCAGCTTCCCAGGTATAGCCCATCCCCAGCACCACGCCGTAGGTGAAAAAGGCATTCAAACCCATGCCTGGCGCCTGAGCTATCGGGTAGTTAGCCCACATCCCCATGACGAAACAGCCAATCGCTGCCGCTAGGCAAGTGGCGACGAACACTGCGCCGTAGTCCATCCCCGCTTCAGACAAAATGCTCGGGTTGACAAAGATGATATAGGCCATCGTCAGGAAGGTGGTGATCCCGGCGATAACTTCTGTCTTCACGTTGGTTTTGTGCTCGGAGAGCTTGAAATAGTTATCCAGAAGTTTCATGAATCTTTTTATCCTTAGCGCTAACGCCGCATGAGTATGCGTTCTGGTGCTGAGAAAAGCCGCACATACTACCGAAACGCTCGCTGTGATGCGAGCGCCTCAGCGTAGCGACCAATGTTGGCGGAAATCGCCCGCCGCCTAATGTCTAGCAATCTTTAGGCCATGAACTAACCGATCGGTCAACCCATTAACCAAAAAAGCTGATTATTGCCATTGCCGCGTCACTTACTAAACGCCGCTTTTTTGAGAAAGCACTCGCTCAACGGTTTCAACGATCACCTGGGTTTGCGGGTCAATTTCAATATTGACCTGATCCCCGGGGGCTCGATCTTGAAGCGTGGTACGCGAAAGTGTCTCAGGAATTAAATTGACGCTGAACTCCACATCCCCACTTTCAGTGGGGCGTACATCCCCAATGGTCAAACTAATACCGTCCACCCCGATATAGCCCTTTTCAAACACGAATCGGCGCAGTCGTTCCGGCAGCGAAAACCATAGCCGACGGTTGTTGGGCGCCTCTTCGATGGCCACCACTTCTGCCATGGAAATGATGTGGCCTGACATGGAGTGTCCGCCTATCTCATCACCAAAGCGCGCCGCGCGCTCTATATTGACGCATTGCCCAGGGGTGATTGCACCAAGATTAGTCAATCGCAGCGTTTCACGCATCAAATCAAAACTAACGCTATCCCCCTCTATGGCCGTTACCGTCAAGCAAACGCCGTTATGAGCAACAGACGCTCCGACCTCAAGCCCTTCGCGCATCGCGGGGGGCATTTCCAACACATGCACGCGAAAATCATCCAGCTCGCGTACCGCCACAACCCTGGCTACCCCTTGCACAATGCCAGTAAACATAAGGCGCTTTCTCCTCATCTAATAAAAAAGCCGTGTAATTCAAATAAGTCGTAAAGAGCAAGTAGCAAAAGCGCTCAATGAATGGCGCAAGCTTCCTACTGCTCCCTCACCGCCGTGCATTCTGCCTTGAGGGTTTCTTGATCCCGCCATTCTACGCCATTGACTTTTCTATGGCTGCTTTCAACTCAAGGTAACTTCATCCAGCTGCACATCTTTAAAAACGCACGCACAGAACTAAAAACTTAAATATTTATAAAAATCAGAAAATAATGCTGACTCGGCGACTTACAACATAAAATCAGATGGATAAAATTGACAAGGCAGCGACCTATCTCTAAAATTTTGCCGCAAATGTAATGACGCCGATTTGTACCCAGATTGCGGGCGTCCACCTAGTCTATGGCTTAGTATTTAGCCTACTGATTGAGTGAAGTGCAGCTAAACGGGTGTGTCCAGCGTTGATGGCCACCCATTGGGGTGGCCTTTTTTATTTTCTATTCGATACTGGCCCTCCCCCAGCTCGCATCCCGCACTCCGTCTTCGGCCTACCGTTAAGGCAGACGCTATGATTGAACTTAGCAACGTCAGTAAAACCTATTTCAGTAACAACAAGGGCAGCGGCGCAAATGCCGTCCATGCACTCAAAAATGCCACTCTCAGTGTGCCCAAAGGCACTATTCACGGCGTCATCGGCCTCTCCGGCGCAGGTAAATCAACGCTAATTCGCTGCGTTAATCTCTTAGAGCGCCCCACGAGCGGCAGCGTCACGGTCGATGGTCAGGAAATGACCCAGCTGAGTAACGCCGCGCTTAATCGTGCGCGTCACCGTATTGGCATGATTTTTCAACACTTTAATCTATTGACCACACGCACGGTGTTCGACAACGTTGCCCTGCCTCTAGAACTAATGGGGCAAAAACGCCACACCGTCCGCGATCGCGTTATTCCGCTCCTGGAGATGGTAGGCCTGGCAGATAAGGCCAACCAGTACCCTGCTCAGCTTTCCGGCGGTCAAAAACAGCGTGTGGCGATCGCCCGGGCGCTAGCCAGCAAGCCGCAGGTGTTGCTCTGTGATGAGGCAACCTCTGCGCTAGACCCACAAACCACCAGTTCAATACTGGAACTGCTGCGCGATATTAACCACCAACTGGGCATTACCATCCTGCTGATCACCCACGAGATGGAAGTGGTCAAATCGATTTGCCACCGGGTGAGTTTGATCTCGGACGGCGAACTGGTGGAAGACGCTGAAGTCGGCGACTTCTTTACCGCTCCGCGTACCCAGCTTGGTCGTGAGTTTCTTAACGACTTCCTCCAGCTAACACCGCCCAAAGAGCTGATTGAGAGACTCCTTGATGCCCCAGGCGAAAACACCCACCCTGTGGTACGCCTAACCTTCTCTGGCGATGCAGTCTCGACGCCGCTGATTTCCCGCCTTGCTCGAGAGTGCGGGGTCGATGTCAGCATTTTACAAGCAAAAGTAGAGTCGATTCAGGAGCGCACCCTGGGCCTGATGATTGCGGAACTACTCGGCTCTCCGACGCAAACCCAGCAAGCCATGCACTATCTCGAATCTCATCAACTGCAAGTGGAGGTACTCGGCCATGTCCAGCGCAATGATTGATCTCATTTTACAGGCCACGCTGGATACCCTTTATATGGTGGCCGTTTCAGGACTTATTTCTACCCTCGTCGGCTTGCCCCTTGGGGTAATGCTGTACGTTACACGCCCACGGCAAATATTGGCGAAGCCCGTACTTAATCAAGTACTGAGCATTATTACCAACGTTGGTCGCTCCATCCCGTTTATTATTTTGATGGTAGCGATCATTCCTTTTACGCGCATGTTGGTGGGCACCTCGATTGGCATTAATGCCGCGTCGGTACCGCTCACAATTGCCGCTATTCCGTTTGTCGCTCGGCTTGTCGAGGCTGCACTTAATGAAATCTCGCCAGGGTTAATTGAAGCCGCCCAAGCCATGGGCGCAACGCCTTGGCAAATTATTCGCAAGGTGCTGATTCCGGAAGCTCGCGGCGGGATCATGACGGGTTTAACCATTACCGTTGTCACGCTGGTAAGTTACTCCGCCATGGCCGGCGCAGTGGGCGGCGGTGGTCTCGGCGACTTAGGTATCCGCTACGGCTACAACCGCTTCAACCCAACCATCATGCTGATTACCGTGGTTATTTTGGTCGTCATGGTGCAGGGTTTTCAGAGCTTGGGCGACTACTTGGTACGCAAAAGCGATCGCAAGTAGCCACTCGTTTATTTGTCATCCATTATAACTAAAATGCATTAGACAACAGTTTTTTATTGCCGCATCATTGCACCATCTATCAAAATGCCACTGGAGAGATTCATGCAAAAACTGATTATTGGCAGCCTTACCGCCCTGGCGCTTGCCGTTAACGTCGCCAATGCTGAAACGCGCAGCATCAAAATGGGCACCGTTGCGGGCCCTGAAACAGAAGTGATGGAAGTTGCAGCGCGCATTGCCAAAGAAGAGTACGACCTTGATGTAGAAATCATCGAGTTCACTGACTACGTTACCCCGAACGCAGCCCTTGCAGACGGCAGCCTAGATGCCAATGCCTACCAGCATGAGCCCTATTTGCAGTCGATGGTCGACGATCGTGGCTATGACCTGGCAATCGCTGGTTACACCTTCGTGTACCCGATTGGTGCTTACTCAGAAAAATACGACAGTATCGACGACCTGCCTGACGGCGCACAAATCGCACTGCCCAATGACCCTTCAAATGAAGGTCGCGCGCTGATCCTGATGCACAACGAAGGCCTGATCACCCTTAACGATCCAGAATTTCTCGAATCAACACCGATCGATATCGCTGAAAACCCCCGCGACTTCCGTTTCCGCGAAATAGAAGCCGCCCAACTCCCCCGCGTGCTGCCCGATGTCGACATGGCGTTCATCAACAACACCTTCGCTCAGCCTGCTGGCCTAAGCCTGGATGACGCCTTGATCAAAGAGGGCCCCGAGTCTCCTTACGTCAACCTGATCGCGGTTCGCGGCGGTGACGAAGAGCGTGAAGAGATTCGTCAACTGGTCGACGCCTATCAGCGTGATGAAGTGATCGAGAAAGCCGAAGAACTATTCAAAGGCGCAGCAGTTCCTGGCTGGATCGAGTAATACCGCAAGCCATCAATAGATGACGTCAGGCCGACACGCATAGGTAACCCCAAATGCAAAAGTGTCGGCCTGTTGCGTTTGTAGCAAAGGATCCCTCATGCAAAACAGTGTTGACTACCCTCTTCTCAATCGACAGCTTGAAGCGCTGCTCGATACACGTGATTGGCTCACCAACAGCGCGCAAACCTGTGCGTTTATTCACCAACAGCTTAGCGACTTAAACTGGGTAGGCTTTTACCTTCAACGCCAGCCTGATGTGTTAGGTCTAGGCCCTTTTCAGGGGCAGCCCGCCTGCCACCCGATTCCCTTTAGCAAAGGCGTATGCGGCGCGGCTGCTCGCCAACAAACTACCCAGCGAGTGGACGACGTACACGCGGTTGCCGACCATATTGCCTGCGACGCCAACTCTCGCTCTGAACTGGTGATTCCCATCGTAGTCGATGGCAACCTATGGGGCGTACTGGATTTGGATAGCCCGCTGGAGGCGCGCTTCACACAACAAGACCAAGCAGGCATTGAGGCCCTGGTAGCAACGTTTATGCGCCAAACTGACCTACCCGACCTAATTCAAAAGAGCTAGTTAAAAGCCATAGTCTACAAAATAAAAAACGCCATATAACACCCACACAAAAACGCCCCAAGCATCACTGCCTGGGGCGTTTCTGATAAAAGCTGGTAGGACCAGGCGGATTTGAACCGCCGACCTCCACGATGTCAACGTGGCGCTCTAACCAACTGAGCTATGGTCCTGAAAAGAGGTGTGGCATAAGGCTGGTAGAACCAGGCGGATTTGAACCGCCGACCTCCACGATGTCAACGTGGCGCTCTAACCAACTGAGCTATGGTCCTGAAAAGAGGTGTGGCATAAGGCTGGTAGAACCAGGCGGATTTGAACCGCCGACCTCCACGATGTCAACGTGGCGCTCTAACCAACTGAGCTATGGTTCTATTGCGCTATCTGTTCTATTGCACTTTCTGAGATG
>NZ_JAINWD010000016.1:0-55068 GCF_021021315.1 Halomonas sp. IOP_14
TCTATTGCGCTATCTGTTCTATTGCACTTTCTGAGATGGGCTATTGGATAGCCGCGCGCCTTGCAACGGATGCATATCTTACGCTCTTATCACTGAATTGCAAGTTCTTTTCCATTGCGCGCCCTCTCCCTCCAGCCTTAAACCCATTACGAATAGAGGCTCAATTCGACACCTGTGACCTTCTAGCGCTAGGCTTAGCGCTTCAAGGTGCTGGGTGTTCTATAGGGAGATAAACCATGCTGGGTATTTTGCTAGGAAGCATAGCGATCGTACTGTTATTGGCGACGCTGATTGCAAGAATACATTTACACTGGTGGTGGATCCGCAGTTTTGAATTTCCACGCCTGCAGATCGCTTGCCTAGCTTTAATCACTTGGCTATTAGCCGCTATCTTCGTTGAGCCTGGCCCTTGGCTATGGGTAGCCCTGCTCGCCTCAGGCATCACTTTACTGTTTCAAGTCTACTATATTCTGCCCTGGACACCGCTGTGGCCGGTGCAGGTCAAGGCGGCGAAGAGTAACGATTCAGATAAAACGATCACGCTACTGATCGCTAACGTACTGACCCCTAACCGGCAGGCCCAAGCGCTGATCGATATGATTAAACAGCATCAGCCCGACATAGTACTGACCCTGGAGTCAGACCAGTGGTGGCAAGATCAGTTAGATCCGGCTCTCGCAGAGCAGTGGCCGCACAGCGTTAAAATCCCGCTCGACAACCTTTACGGCATGCACCTTTACTCGCACCTGGAGCTCTCTAACACCTCGGTGGAGTGGCTAATTCAGGACGACATCCCGTCTATTCACACCCGAGTGACGCTTGCTAACGGCGATAGCATTCGCTTTTACGCGTTACATCCCCGTCCACCGGCCCCCAGTGAGAGTGAAAAATCCCTTTGGCGGGATGCTGAACTGCTATTGGTCGGCAAGAAAATTCATGAAGATCCCCAAGCAACGTTGGTCGCCGGGGATCTGAACGATGTAGCGTGGTCGCGCACTACGCGACTTTTCTGCCGCGTTGGCGGCATGCTCGACCCACGCCGGGGACGTGGTTTATTCAGCACCTTCCACGCCAAATATCCCGTGTTGCGCTGGCCCCTTGACCACATTTTTGTGACCGAACACTTCACCTTAGTCGGCATGCAGCGCCTGAGTTACTTCGGCTCCGACCACTTCCCGATACTGGCCACCTTTTGCTACCGCCCTTCGCGTCAAGACGAGCATGAAACGCCCGAAGCCGATGCTGAGGAGCGCAGTGAGGCCAGCGAAACGATTCAGGAAGGTAAAACCGAAAAGCAGGAAACCTGAACGCGGTTGGCCTAAAGATAGCTGACCTTAAACGTGTTACTCAGGAATGCCTCCGTGCGTTAACGCGACCGGATCCAGCAGCCGCTCTAGCGTCTCCCGGTCAAGGTCAGTTTTCTCCTCCGCCACATCAATAATTGGCCTCCCCGCCTGGTAAGCCTCTTTGGCGACAGCGGCGGCGGCGTTATAGCCAATCACGCCATTTAGCGCCGTTACCAAAATGGGATTTCTGGCCAGCGGGCCTTCCAGGTTATCTTCACGAACCTTAAAGGTGGCAATCGCACGATCAGCCAGCAATCGAGCGGTATTACTCATCAAGCTTATAGACGTTAATAAGTTGGAAGCCACCAACGGCAACATCACGTTCAGTTGAAAGTTACCACTCTGCCCGGCCACGGTAATCGCGGTATCCAGGCCAATAACCTGTGCAGCGGCCTGGGCGGCTGACTCAGGAATAACAGGATTAACCTTCCCAGGCATAATTGAGCTACCGGGCTGTAACGCCTCGAGCTCAATCTCGCCCAGCCCCGCCAGCGGCCCCGAATTCATCCAGCGCAGGTCGTTGGCTATTTTCATAATCACGCAGGCTAAGCCTTTCAACTGCCCCGAGAGCTCTACCGCCGCATCCTGAGACGAGAGGCTGGCAAAGAAGCTGTCATTAGGGGTAAACATCAACCCGGTCTGTTCGCTCAGCTCTTGGGCGACCTGCTCAGCAAAACCGATAGGAGCGTTAATGCCGGTCCCCACGGCCGTGCCACCTTGAGCTAATCGGCACAGCCGTTTCATGGCACTATCAAAGCGCTCAATGGCCTGACCTAGTTGGCTAGACCAAGCACCCAGCTCTTGATCCATACGCAGCGGCATGGCGTCCATGAGGTGAGTACGACCGGTTTTTACCACATGGCTCAGCTCACTGGCCCGCTTGTCGATAGTGTCACGCAGGTGGACAAGGGCTGGGCGCAACGATTCGTGCACCGCGATGGCAGCCGACAGGTGAATGGCCGTGGGAATCACATCATTGCTGGACTGCCCCATATTGACGTGATCGTTCGGGGTTACCTCAACGCCTTCACGGCTTGCTAATGTAGCCAACACCTCGTTGACATTCATATTGGTGGAGGTACCTGAGCCAGTTTGAAACACATCGATAGGAAAGTGCTGGTCATGCTTGCCCGTTAACACTTCCCGCGCCGCTTTTTGAATCGCTTCCCCCCGCGCACTATCAAGCCCTCCTAGCGATTGATTAGCCCGGGCTGCCGCTAGCTTGATACGAGTGACAGCGTGAATAAAGGCCGGGGGCATGGGCGAATGAGAGACAGGGAAGTTATTGATTGCTCGCTGGGTTTGTGCCCCATAAAGAGCCTCAGAAGGCACTTCCAACTCGCCCATGCTATCGCGTTCCATCCGTGTTGCCATTGCTCTTTCTCCCATCAGTAAGATTAATGGTGATGCTTATCTGAGCGCATAGCCAACCTATCGTTCACTCGCTAAAGCCACATCCACTGCCTTCAAGCTAGCTGGTTAGACCATAGGGGTAAACAGGCTCTTGCCCCGTGCACTTTAAAATGCCAAAAACCAAATGTTGCACTGCACAAAAACAGTTGCTATGCTGCACTGCAAGATAGCTTATAAATAAAGCTACCCAATTAAATAAGCAGCGCCAACCTCTGGATAGCTGCTTTTGGTAAGACTAACCCCAGGAGGGTATGACGATGCGTACATTAAATACTAACGAAATGACTCAGCAGTTTGACAACATGTTCATGGCGCCAGTACGCGCTTACATGGCGCTGAGCATCGATTACAGCGAAAAAATGATTAACGCTCAGATGGACGCCAGCAAAGCTTATGCCGACACCGGCATTGCGCAAATGCGCCAAATGATGGAAGTAAAAGACGCAGAGGGCCTGCGTAGCTACATGGAAGGCCAGCAAAAGGTAGCTAAAGAGTTGGCTGAGCGTGTTAAAGGCGATACCGATAAAGTCGTATCTCTGCAGCAGGACTTTATCCAGAAAAGCCAGAAAATTACCGAAGACAACGTTAAGCAGGCGCAAACCGCTGCTAGCAAGTTGAACAAAACCGCTTAATCGCTTATTGAAACAGTAAGCTAGCAAGCATGTTTTATAAAACGCCCCTGTCGGCTCTTCGCTGACAGGGGCGTTTTAGTCGTTGCCTTTAGCATTTCTGTACCAGCCGTTTCACCAACCGAGGGCGGATTTCACAAAGGGAATAGTAAGCTTGCGCTTGGCTGAGAGCGATGCTTTATCCAGAGTCTCCACCGCGCGACACAGCTCACCTAACTCGCGGGGGCCACGATGCAAGATATAGCGCCCAACATCATCGGGGAGCTGCATCCCTCTCACACTGGCGCGCAGCTTTAGCGCTGCCAAACGCTCTTCGTCATCCTCCAAAGGGTGAACATGAAACGTTACCCCCCAGGTCAGGCGCGAAGCCAAGTCCGGTAGCACCACGTTTAATTGACGCGGTGAAGCACTGGCGGCAATCACTAATTTCTTGCCAGCATCTCTTAGCCGGTTAAAAGCATGGAACAGCGCTTCCTCCCAGCGCTTGCGACCAATCACACACTCCAGGTCATCAATGGCGACCAGATCCAGGCGCTCGATGTCTTCCAGCATTAATGGCGGAAAGTGGCCCAAGTCATCCAGGGGGAGATACAGTGCTCGTTTATCTGCATCGGACGCCGCATGACACGCCGCCTGTAAAAGATGGCTACGCCCTACCCCTGGCGCGCCCCACAGATAGAGGAACTGCTCCCCCTCCGGGGTAAGCTGCTGGGTAAGGTGTTCTACCAGCGGCGTATTTGCACGCGCCACATAATAATTATCAAAGGTCGCGTCATCACGCAGACCAATTCCCAAGGGAAGCTGTGCCGGTGCTCGGCTCATGGTGACTCCCGTCCATCATGATGGCCCAGCTCATCGTTATGTGAAGAGCTGACCTCAATGATTGGCGTATGTTTATCAGTATTTTGTTCGTCGTATAACTCGCTATGCTGATAGCGAACTTTTACTTCTTTTAGCAGCACTAGAATCACCGCGGCAACAGGCAGAGCCAACAACACCCCTGTTAGGCCAAACAGATTCCCCCCCGCCAGCACGGCGAATATAACCGCGACCGGATGCAGGCCAATCTTATCGCCCAACAATTTAGGCTGGAGAATCACACTCTCGGCCATTTGGCCAATACTAAACACCAGGATAACGCCTAACACCGCCCACCAGGTGGCGTACTGGAACAGCGCCACAACAAGGGCAATCACCAAGCCGACAATAAAACCCAGGAACGGGACAATGCTCACCAGTCCGGACACAAAGCCGATCAATAGGCCAAAGTTGAGCCCCATCAACGTTAAGCCCACCGCATAAATAATCCCTAAACAGAGCATTACCAGCAGCTGGCCGCGTAGAAACGATGACAACACTTCATCACAGCGACGCGCCAACCGGAAGGTATCATCCGCCCACTGGCGTGGCACGAGATTGGCAATATTGGTCAGCAGGCGGTTCCAGTCCAAAAGCAAATAGAAGGTCACCACAGGAATAAGTGCCACATAGGTGATCCAAGAGGCAAACGCCATACCGGAGCGGCCAATTTGGCCTAGCGCCTGGGCTAGGTAGCCACCAGCATCGCGCCAGTTTTCGACCAGCGTCTCGCGCGCGTTGGTTAACTCCGCGGTCAAGTCATAACCTGTCCACTCTTGTACCTGAGGAGCAAGCGTATTTTCTACCCAATTGAAGATACCCGGAATAGCTTCGCCCAGCTGTTTAAGCTGCTGAACAAGCAGCGGGATCAATATCAACAGGCTCGCCACGAGGACGACCAACAGTACTAAAAACACACTGCTCACCGCGAACGGCCGATTCATGCCCCAGCGCTGGAAACGGTTAGCCAGCGGGTCAGCTAAGTAAGCGAGAATCATCCCAGCAATAAAAGGCATCAGCGCCGCGTCTAACAAATAAATTAAACCGCCTATTACCACCAAAAATAGGACGCCCCACCAAGAATTCCGCATAGTTCCCTCTCAAACGTGGATTTAATCCGCTAAATATCACTTATCGTTACTATGGCACTGATCACGACACACTTTACTTATCACTACTAACTTTCACTCGCCACTACTAACTTTCATCCGCCACTACTATGCCGCAAATGAACGAAAGTCGCGCGTCTGCTTTTCATCCTGCGCGACGGCGGTGCGGCCAGCGTCGCTGAGTGTTACAATCCGCCAAAGTTAAGCCCAGCACTGGCCAATTCGCCAGCACTACCAGCACCGCTATTTGCTTCACAGGATCTGTCATGACCGAGACCTCTTCTTCTTCGGCTACTCCTTCCCTCAGCTATAAGGATGCAGGCGTCGATATCGATGCCGGTAACGCCCTTGTTGACCGCATTAAACACGTTGCCAAACGCACGACTCGCCCCGAAGTCATGGGCGGGCTTGGCGGCTTTGGCGCGCTATGCGAGATCCCCGCGGGCTATCGGCAGCCCGTGCTCGTCTCAGGTACCGATGGCGTCGGCACCAAGCTGCGCCTGGCAATGGATCTTGGCAAGCACGACACCATTGGTATTGATTTGGTCGCCATGTGTGTCAACGACCTTATCGTGGCTGGCGCCGAACCGCTGCTATTTCTTGACTACTATGCCACGGGTAAGCTCGATGTGGATATTGCTGCTGACGTTGTCACCGGCATTGGCGCTGGTTGCGAATTGGCTGGCTGCGCCCTGGTAGGCGGCGAAACCGCCGAAATGCCGGGTATGTACGAAGGCAGCGACTACGATTTAGCGGGCTTTTGCGTGGGCGTGGTTGAAAAAGCAGATATTTTAGATGGCAGCAAAGTGGCCGAAGGCGACGTCATATTGGGGCTTGCCTCATCCGGGCCACACTCCAACGGCTACTCATTGATTCGTAAAATCCTTGAGGTCAGCGACGCTTCTCTAGAGACCGACATCGCCGGTAAAACCCTTGGCGATGCGCTGATGGCCCCCACCCGCATCTATGTCAAATCACTGCTCTCCTTGATGCGCGGTAGCGAGATTGCCGTGCATGCGTTATCACACATCACCGGTGGCGGTTTGCTTGAAAACATTCCTCGCGTACTGCCGGACAACCTCGCTGCGCATATTGATATTGCCAGTTGGCAGCGACCAGCCGTGTTTGATTGGCTACAGGCCAATGGAAACGTGAATGAAACTGAAATGCACCGCGTGCTCAATTGCGGTATTGGGATGGTCGTTGTGGTGCCGCAGCATCAAGCAAAACAGGCAATGGCTCACCTGGAAGCCGAAGGCGAATCCGTTTATCGTCTAGGGCAGATCGTTGAACGCCAAGGGGACGCCGTTATTTTGGAGAACCTCTCGGCATGACCAATACGGACTACCAGAGCGATACCATTAAAGACGTAACACCAGAGCCTCTCGGTGCACGCCGCATTGTCGTGCTTATCTCTGGCAGCGGTAGCAATCTTCAGGCGCTGATTGATGCTCAGTCCCACGACCGCTTAGGCGGCGGTGAGATTGTCGCAGTGATTTCCAATATTGCTGACGCCTATGGTTTGAAACGCGCACACGAAGCGGGCATTGAAGCGGTTGCCCTCCCCCACAGGGAGTATGATAGTCGCGAAGCCTACGACGGCGCCTTGATCAAAGTCATTGAGCGTCACGAGCCGGATCTGATTGTACTGGCGGGCTTTATGCGCATTTTGACGCCTCGCTTTGTGCAGCGCTTCCTGGGCCGTATGCTGAATATCCATCCTTCATTGCTGCCAGACTACCAAGGGCTCAACACTCACGCCCGCGCCCTGGCAGACGGTGTTGCCAGCCACGGCTGTAGCGTTCACTTCGTCACCGAAGAGCTAGACGGTGGCCCAGTGGTACTGCAAGCGGAGCTGCTGGTCAACGCGGACGACACGGCTGAAACACTGCAAGAGAAGGTTCGCTCCCGGGAACACCTAATCTACCCGATTGCAGTGCAGTGGTTTTTGGAAGGCAGGCTGCAGTTCAGTGCCGAAGGCGCCAAAATGGACGGTCATCTGCTACCGGAACACGGTATGCGGCTTTCCCACGCTGATGCTGCAGAAGAGCTTGATGAGGAGCTCGACGAAGAGTCGCAGGATTAGCATGAAAACGTCATCATAAGCATTGAAAAGCGCCTTACGTTTTTGCCGTAAGGCGCTTTTTTGTAGCAATGTACTTCGTATAACTAGGTACGCGGCAAGGTTACCCCACGCTGCCCCATATACTTTCCGCCCCGGTCTTTATACGAGGTTTCGCATACTTCGTCGGACTCTAAGAACAACATCTGGGCGACGCCCTCATGAGCGTAGATTTTTGCCGGCAGGTTGGTGGTGTTAGAGAATTCCAGCGTAACGTGGCCCTCCCACTCGGGCTCCAGCGGCGTCACGTTGACAATAATGCCGCAGCGCGCGTAGGTGGATTTCCCCAGGCAAATAGTCAGCACGTTACGGGGAATACGGAAATACTCCACCGTGCGCGCCAGCGCAAAAGAGTTCGGCGGAATAATACAGACATCGCCTTTAATATCGACGAAGCTGTTCGCGTCAAACGCTTTGGGATCAACAATCGCTGAGTGAATATTGGTGAAGACTTTGAATTCGTCTGAGCAGCGCACATCGTAACCGTAGCTTGAGGTGCCGTAGGAAATCACGCGCTGTTCGTTCACGTAGCGCACTTGCTCGGCTTCAAACGGCTCAATCATCGCGTCGCTTTTGGCCATGCGACGAATCCAATTATCAGATTTGATACTCATTTATGTCGTTATCACTCACTAAAGGAAATAGTTGGGCCGTCGCCTTGATTCGCGCTAACCGCTTCAGCGACTTTTTGGGCAATAGTCGCAAAGGTTTGACTCACCGCCCCGTCAGGTTCGGATACCACACTCGGGCGTCCCGAATCTGTCAGCTCTCGGATGGAGAGCGTCAGCGGCAGGCGTCCAAGTACTTGGGTATCGTACTCCTGGGCGATATTATCGCCACCACCTGTGCCGAAAATAGCCGCTTCATGGCCGCACTTTTCGCAGTGGTAGAGGCTCATATTTTCCACCACGCCAAGCACCGGCACGTTGACCTTGCGGAACATTTCGATCCCTTTACGGGCATCTAACAGCGCAATATCCTGTGGGGTGGTCACAATCACCGCCCCTGCCACCGGCACTTTCTGGGCCAGGGTCAGTTGGATATCGCCAGTACCTGGGGGCATGTCGATCAATAGAAAATCGAGATTATCCCATTGGGTTTGCGTCAGCATCTGCTGAAACGCGCCCACTACCATCGGCCCGCGCCACACCATTGGCTCACGGGTATTGACCATAAATGCCATCGACATGGCCTGAATGCCATGGGCCTGGAGCGGAAGGAATTTGTCATTACTTGCCGCCTGGGGGCGCGTACCCTCTTTAACACCGAGCATTTGTGCCTGGCTGGGTCCATAGATATCCGCATCCAGGACACCCACGCGATAGCCCTGTGCTGCCAGCGCTAATGCCAAATTCACGGTGACGGTGGATTTTCCCACGCCTCCCTTGCCCGATGCCACTGCAATAATATGTTTAACCCCATCCATTCAATGGCACTCCTCGTTTTAAGCTCTTAATAACTGAATTAACGTTGAGTGAATGATACGCCTCACAGCCAAAATCATAAACCAACAACAAGTGGGCGGATGCCGGTTCCCCGACATCCGCCCTTACTTTTCTAACGCGAAAGGTGCGTTACAGCATTACTATCCCGCCACTTATTAGCCAGCGTTTTGCTGCGACTCTTCACTGCCACCATCACTGTCATTGGCACTCTCACTTGAAGAGTTCCCATCTGACGAGCCCCCATTCGACGAGCTATCAGAAGAGCTGCTCGGGGAAGATGATGCAGCCTCACCCGCTGACTCTTCTGCATCGGCCAAACGGCTGTCTAACGTCGACAGCTCATCGCGCCATTCACTTAACTGGCTCTCTAAACGCTCTAGCTGGCTTTCACGCTTTTCGATATCACTCTCAACGCTGGCCACTTCTTCACGCCCAATATCCAGGGCAACCATGACGTCATCCAGCTCACTGCGCACCTGACTCAAGCTCTGCTCTTCTTCTTCGCGCAGCGCCGTTAGCGAATCAACATCACTTTGCAGCTCATCGCGTTCGCTGGTGAGTGAGTCACGCTCATTTTTTAGCTCACCAAGCTCGCTCTGGACACTCGAAATTTCCTCTTCTAAGCCACTTAGCTGTTCATTTGACTGGCTAATCTGATCTTCCAGCGAGGACAACTCATCTTCGGTATTGCCCAGCTCTTCGATCGCTTGCTGACGCTGCTGCTCCGCTTCCTGACGGGCAGCCTCAGCCTCCTGGCGGGCTTCTTCAGCACTAGAACGCGCTTCTTCTACTTGCTGGAGGGCACTTTCCGCCTCATCCCGAGTGCTGGTGATTTGATCACGCTCTTCGCGCAACGCAGTCATCTCGCTTTCAGCGCTCTCTACCTGCTCATTAAGAGAGGCAATTTCTTCTTCCAGCGCATCGCGCTCGGACTCAAGCTCTTCTAAACGCGACTGCACATCGCTGACATTGCCTTGGGCACTCTCAAGCGACGAGCTGGCCTCTTGCTGTTGAGCCTCAAGGGACGCCATCTCCTCTTGCAGCGCGGCTAAATTGGTTTCAGCTTCCTCAATTTCGCTAATGCGCTGGCTCATTTGGCTATTTTCCTGCTCAGCGCTGGCGAGCTGCTCTTCTAAGCTATTGACACGATCCTGGCGAGAACCTGCATTAGACTGCGCCATAATGGCCCAGATAACGGCAATGGCGGCGATACCAGCAATCGCTTTTACCCGGTTATCTTGAAAGAGGGTTTTCATGTCCGACTTTTTAGCCGGTTCTGGCTTGTTGGCAGGCGACTGGTGATCCGAGTGGTTTGCTTCCGACATTATGCGTTCCTCTATGGTCTTAGCTAACGTTTGTCCAAGCTAACAACAATCAGTTGCGCGATGATCAAGTACATAGGTAATGCGCTAACCGTGAATGCTCTCCCCCTTCAGCATACACAGCTCACTGTATCTAGCCAGTCTGTTTGCAAAATCGTGTACAAATGTTGCTACTGCGTTACAAGACAAGCAGGAACGATTATTATTTTAGCCAGAAGGAGGATGCTTTCCCTCATGAAAACCAGAGGCCTCTCCGCTCAGCGCATCAAACCAATCCAGTGTGGTATGCAGTGACACTACGCTGCCCACTATTAGCAGCGTAGGCGGTTTAATGTGGCCCGCCAAGAAAGTATCTGGTAATCCAGATAACGTACCCACGTGGGTACGCTGTCGGCGGGTCGTGCCCTGTTCAATCAGCGCCAGCGGTGTGTCTGGCGCTAAACCATGCTTAACCAGCGCCTGGCTGATCACCTTTACGGTGCCCAGCCCCATATAAAACACCAAGGTTTGCCCAGGCCGCGCTAACGCATCCCAATCAAGCTCACACTCCCCCTGCTGTAAATGCCCGGTGATGAAACGCACCGACTGGGCATGGTCGCGATGGGTCAAAGGAATGCCCGCATACGCCGCGCAGCCTGATGCCGCCGTCACCCCTGGGATGACTTCCACGCTTACTTGTGCTGCCACCAGCGCCTCAAGCTCCTCTCCGCCCCGGCCAAAAATAAACGGATCACCACCTTTAAGGCGCACGACACGCTTACCCTGCTGAGCCCACTTTACAAGCGCTTGATTAATCCCCTCTTGAGGGACGCTGTGCAGAGAGCGTGCTTTACCCACATAAAATCGCTGCGCCTGTGGCGGTATAAAGGCGACTATTTCACCGCTAACCAAGCGGTCGTACAGCACCACTTCAGCGGACTGCAGTCGCTTATACGCTTTTAGCGTCAATAACTCCGGGTCGCCAGGGCCCGCGCCCACTAGACTTACCAGGCCGTATGGCTGAGCCGTTTGCTCTCGTCCTGCTTCCAAGAATCCACCCCAGGAATAAAAAAGTTTTTTAATATGCAAAAAAGTAATTAATTTTACCACTAAATGCCAATAACACCTTGTCTATTGCTTATAATGCAATCGAATATATATAAATAGAACATATATATTCTAAAAAAATATAGATAATAGCCATTTTGTCTGCAATGGCTTACATCCTGATTACGTATTTAGGGCTAATCTTCACGATCGAATTTAAATTGGCATATGTTTGGAGATTCACGCATGCCCGTGAATGATATAGACGCACCAGAGCGAGTCAGTGCAGACCACCTCGTACCCCACATACCCGGCGTTATCTTTCAGTTTCATCGCGCGCGCAATGGCCATATGCGGTTCCCCTACTTGGAGGGCGGCGGCGTGGCTCTCAAACATATTGACCGGGAACTGCTCGCCGAAAATGCAGGGCAGCTAGTTGAGCAACTGACCGGCAACGACCACCCCAAGATAATGTCCGCTATCGAACGCTCAGCCCGCTGGATGTTGCCTCTAACCACACGCTTTAGGCTACCGTTTCCACAAGACAAACCACACTGGATTGCGGTTAGCGCCAAACCAAAGCCCGTCGTCGATGGCGTGCAGTGGAACGGCATAATGATGGATATTAGCGATCAAGTCAGCGAAGAGCAGCGGCTGCGCAAACTATGCGATACAGACCCCCTGACTCAACTCCCCAATCGGCGCAAGCTCATGATGCACTTAACCCATGTTGCATCGCTTAGCGCCCGCCACGGCACACCGCTCTCCATCATGATGATCGATATTGATCACTTTAAGCGGCTTAATGATCGTTGGGGACATCTGCACGGGGATGATGTGCTTAAACAGTTGGCAACCTACGCCCAGTCGCTGCTGCGTTGCGAAGACATGGTGGCTCGGTTGGGAGGAGAAGAGTTTATGGTCGTGCTGCCGCTTACTCCGCTGCAGCAATGCCATGCACTTGCCGACCGCTTACGCCAGGCTATCAGTGTACGCGACTTCGGTATGGGGCCAGGCCAAGTGACGCTGAGTATTGGGGTTGCCGAATATCGCTGTGGCGAACCCCTCACGAGTCTGATCGAGCGGGCCGACCAGGCGCTGTATAGCGCCAAAGACGTTGGTCGTGACTGCGTTTGCCATCTACGCTGATAAGGCATACTCAATTGCAGGAGCCAAACAATGACAAGGCTAGCCGACGCCATTTGTGAACCGTGCAGCAAAGATGCTCAACCTTTAAGTAAAGATGAAGCCCAAGAGCGGCTAAAAAGCCTCAGCCAGTGGCAGATTGTCGAGCACGATGGCATCATGAAGCTGTCGCGAAGTTTTAAATTCCGTGACTTTGCCAGCGCATTGGCATTTACCCAAGGCGTTGGCGATATTGCAGAGCAGGCTGGCCATCACCCCGTTATCGTGACCGAGTGGGGCAAAGCCACCGTCACGTGGTGGTCTCACGCTATTAAAGGCCTGCATCTTAATGACTTCATTCTTGCCGCCAGAACCGACGAGGTAGCCGAATAAATGTTTGAGCATATTGAGCGAGTCCCAGGAGATGCCATTCTCGGGCTGATCGAAGCTTTCAAGAAAGATACCAATCCGCAAAAGGTGGATTTAGGTGTTGGTGTTTACCGCGATACCCAAGGCAATACGCCGGTAATGCGCGCCGTTAAGGAAGCAGAAGCTCGCCTGCTCAAGAATGAAACGACGAAAACCTATATCGGTTCTCACGGCGCGCCCAGCTATGGTGAAGTAGTACTTCCCATGGTTTTCGGTGCTGAGTCACCGGTACTCAAAGCCAACCGTGCCAGCGCTACCCAGTCGCCTGGCGGCACCGGCGCCCTGCGCCTGGCAGCCGACTTCATTTCCACTCAGTTGCCGGGCAAAGGTATCTGGGTAAGCGACCCAACATGGCCCAACCACCACGGTATTTTTACCGCCGCGGGTATTGAGCTGCACAAGTACCCCTACGTTGACCCCGACAACCGTCTCGACTTCGACGGTATGCGTGCAGCGCTAAAAAGCATTCCAGAAGGCGATGTAGTCGTACTCCACGCCTGCTGCCATAACCCGACCGGGTTTGACCTTTCCCACGACCAGTGGCAGGAAGTATTAGAGATCGTCCGTGAGCGCAAGCTGCTGCCGCTGATCGACTTTGCCTATCAGGGCTTTGGCGAAGGGCTGGACGAGGATGCTTACGGCGTTCGCTTACTGGCGGAAAACCTCGACGAAGCGATCATCACCAGCTCCTGCTCCAAGAACTTCGGTATTTATTGTGAGCGTACCGGCTGCTTGATCATGGTGGCAAAAGACAGCGAGCAGATGGGCAACATTCGCTCACAGGTCGCGATCGTGGCACGGGAAAACTACTCAAACCCGCCTGCACACGGCGGCGCTATCGTCAGTGAGATCCTCCACGATCCAGAGCTGACTGCGCTATGGCGTGAAGAGCTCACCGAAATGCGTGACCGTATCAATACTCTGCGTCGCGATTTCGTTGAAGCACTGAAACCCTATGGCCTGGACGAGAAGTACGCCTGCGTAGCTGAACAGCGCGGTATGTTCTCCTACACAGGCTTAACGCCGGAACAGGTAGATCGGTTGCGCGATGAGTTTGGCATCTACATGGTACGCTCGGGTCGCGCTAACGTAGCGGGCTTCTCCCATGAGAACCTGCCCTACCTGGCCAAAGCGATTGCCGCTGTCAACGACTAGCTAGCAAGCATTGCCGCACTACAAACGCCCAGGCCTACCTGGGCGTTTTTGTGTGCTGAACACTTGACCGATTAGTCAACACTTCGGCACACTCAGCGTTGCCTTGTATACAACACACCATAATCAAGAGGCCTAACATGGCGGCTGCCAGCACCCACTACCCCTGGTACAAAAAAGAAGACACCGACGCGTTCTTCGCCCTGTTCCAAAACAATATTGCCAACTTTGTCATTATTGCCATCACCATGCTGGGCATGGGATTCCCCTCTTCCATTGTCTATGGGCAGGTGCTGCCAGGCGCGGCAGTAGCGGTAATGGTCGGTAATTTCTACTATGCCTGGAGCGCGGCAAGACTGGCCCGCAAGGAGAACCGTGCCGATGTAACGGCGCTCTCTTACGGTATCTCAACGCCGGTTATGTTTGTGTTTCTATTCGGCGTACTGCTACCCGCCAAACAGCTCACCGGTGATGCAGAAATGGCCTGGAAAGTAGCCGTCGCCGCCTGCTTTATCAGCGGCGCCATCGAAGCCGCAATCAGCATAATTGGCCGCTGGGTGCAGTACCACCTACCGCGCGCTGCCATGCTGGGCGCCGTTGCGGGTGTCGCACTGACGTTTATCGCCGGTGAAATGCTGTTCAAAACGCTGGAAATGCCGATTATTGGTCTACTGGTGCTAGCGATCATTATTGTTGGGCTGGTCGCACGAGTGAGTATGCCGTTTAAACTCCCCACCTCACTATTCGCCATTATCGTCGGCACCACCATGGCCTATTTGATTGGCGACGCCGGCACCGAGCGCTTTAGCGATGCGTTCACGCACTTGGGCTTTTATCCATTACTTCCCAACCTAGCCTGGTTTGAAGGGCTGGGATTACTGCTGACCAGTATGCTGGCGGTACTCACCGTGGTGCTGCCGATTACGCTCTATAACGCCATTGAGACGATGAACAACGTCGAGGCGATGGAGGCCGCAGGCGATAAGTACGATGTGCGGGAGTGTCAGGCGGTCGATGGCGCAGGCACCATGATTGGCGCGCTGTTTGGCGGCGTCTTTCCTACCACGGTCTATATTGCCACCGTAGGGGCCAAGTGGATGGGCGCAGGCCGGGGCTACAGCCTTCTCAACGGCGCGGTATATGCGCTGGCTACCATGTTCGGCTTAATCGCTGCCCTAGCCGCAATCATTCCCGTTTCAGTGGTCGCACCGATTTTGGTCTTTGTCGGTATGTCGATGATTGCCACCGCGTTTCAGTCCAACGACACACGCTACTATCCTGCCGTGGCGTTGGCCATGCTACCCTACTTCGCCAACTACGTGATGACGCGCTTTAACCGCGGGGCTGGTGAGGTCGTCACCGATATATCCAGTGCCATTGTGGTGATGGGCCAAGGGGCTATGTTTATGGCCATTCTGTTGGGCGCTATGACGGTATCGGTGATTGATCACCAGTTCCGACGCGCGGCCGCCTTCGCTGCCATTGCCGCGGGCTTTTCCTTCGTTGGGCTGATGCACGCCCCCGAACTGTCATTCAATGCTGCCCCAGAGTTCGTGATGGGCTACTTAGGGATGGCGCTGCTGTTTATCTACTTCTCCTTTCAGGAAGCTGGGCGCCTGCGTTAATTAACGAATCCCGCCTGCCGATGCGGGCGGGAAAGAATGCGCCGCATGACTTGCCACGCCATCAATCCTGCCAGCAGGTTGCCTACGGCGGCGCCCGCCGCCAGCCCCCACCAACCGAAGAACTGTGAACCTAACCACAGGCAGGGTAAATAGCAGATAAACAGCCGTGCGCTGGATAGCAGCATCGCTCGCAGCGGCCAACCTAGAGCATTGCCCGCCGAAACCACTAACATACAAACGCCCAGCGCTGCGTAGCTTGGCAGCAGAAAGCGAATCAGCAGGGTCAGCTCGTTTTGTACCTCTGGATTGCCTGCTAAGGCCATGGCTAGCCAGGGAGCCCCCAGGGCCAGTAGCACGCCCAGACTAAGCTGCCAAACCAGCGCGACCTTTACCGCCAAACGCATAAGCTGCTGAATTTGCCCCCAATCTCCGGCACCATAGCAGCGTCCTAACCACGGCGGTAGCGACATGGTCATAGCCAGAATAACCATCAGGGAAAGCGTTTCCAAACGGCTCGCCAACCCCCAGGCCGCTACTTCACTTTCACCCAGACCCGCCACCACTGAGATTGCCAGCATCGCAGCCAAGGGCGGCATCAGTTGGCTGACCATCGCGGGGGCGGCAATGCCAGTAAACGGCCGCCACGACTGCCTCGCCTCTAGCCATAGGCCTTGCTGCGATGCCCACTGGCGTTTGAGCAGTTTACGTGTAGTGACCAACAGACCCACTGAGAAGGCAATTGCAGTTGCCCAGGCAGCACCGGGCAATCCCCAACCCTCCCAATCGCCGACACCAAAAATCAGTAGTGGATCGAGCACCAGGTTCACAACACTACTGAGAACCATCATTTTACCTGGTAAACGGGTATCGCCATGGGCACGGAAAATGCTGTAGCTGAAATAGAGCAGTGCTCCCAGCCAGGCGGACAACAGTTGCGGCCCCCAGTAAATATGGATATAGGAAAGCGTCGTTTCATCGGCGCCAAGGAGCTGAAAAACGGGCACATGGAACACCCACAAGGCAAACGCCAACAGACCAATCACTCCGCCACCTGCCATTAATACCAGGCTGCTCAAGCGCCTCGCTCGCTCCCCTTCCCCTGCGCCGAGCGCCCGGGAAATAAGTGCCGCAATGGCGATACCCATACCCACTTGAATGCCGATAATCAGAAATGACAGCGGAAAGGTGAACGACTGCGCCGCTAGCTGTGCGGTACCCAAACGGGCAATAAAGGCGCTATCAACAAGTTGAAAACCCAATAGCGCCAACACCCCGATGGCCATTGGCCAGGTTTGCCGCCATAGGGTTATCGCCAACTCGCGTTGCTGCATCACAATTGCCAAGCCAACTCTCCTTTTATTCGCCTTAAACGCAAAAACGCCACCACCCCTAGCGGAGTGATGGCGCTTAACTAAAAGTACTCTTTACTGACGAATACCTTCAAACGTGACGTACAGCTCAAGCTCATGCATGGATTCTGGAAAATCGCTCATGTCGATTCCGTAATCACTCAACGTCAGCGTAGTGCTGCCTTCGAAACCAGCGCGGTAGTTACCCCAAGGGTCATCACCCTCACCCATCAGTGTAACCGGCATTTCAATCTCTTGGGTTTCGCCATGCAGGGTCAGATCACCAGTCAAGACGCCTTCATTTTCACCCGTTGATTCAAAGCCTGTGGAGCTAAATGTGGCGGTAGGGAACTCACCGGCATTAAGGAAATCTTCGCTCAAGATATGGCGATCACGCTCGGCGTGATTGCTGGTCAGGCTATCAACCTGCACTTCGATTTCAGCAGAAGACGCGTCGAGATCTTCAGGATCATAGGCAAACTGACCATCGAACTCTTCAAAGCTGCCGAGAATGTAGGAGAAGCCCAGATGTGAAATTTTAAACTGGACAAAAGCGTGCTGACCTTCGGTATCAATCTGATAATCAGCTGCCTGCGCTTGGCTCAAAGGTACCAGCGCTACAGCGGCGATCGCGGATGCAAATGCTGTCTTCTTGAACATATTGAATTGCTCCTTGCTTTACTTAATAGGCACCGCGGGCAGTCAATTATCTTACCCGCAGTGTTTAGAAAAACGTGTATACAGACAACGTCATTAACTTGGTGCGTTTTAATTGCCAGCTTGGCTATGCGCTGGGTTTAACATGCGTACCAAGGTTTTATGCCGACCTAACCAATGGTGCTTAACAGCAGCAAGGGCGTGGCCCGCTGCCAGGATCATCAACGCCAGGGCGCTGTACCAGTGTACGGTGCCCGCCTGGCTTGCCTGATTGGGCAAGTCATATAGCAACGCCGGCACCTCAAACCAACCAAACACACTAATACCACGTCCATCAGCAGTAGAAATTAAATAACCGCTCACCATAACGACTATTAGAAGCACATAGAGCGCAATATGACCGAGATGGGCAGCAATAGTTTCTAATCGACTCCCCTCGGCGTAGGGCGTCGGCTGTACGAAGCGCCATACCAAACGCGCAAAGGTAGCAAACAATAACAAGATGCCAATCGAGCGGTGTACCCACGGCCCCTGATTATACCAAGGGTCATAATAGCCCAGGTCAGTCATCCACCAGCCCAGTGCAAACAGACCAATAATGGCCAGCGCGCTTAGCCAATGAAACAGAATACTAATCAATCCCCAACCGTTGCGACTGTTACGCCACATTGTGATATTCCTCATTTTATCTATGGCTGCTTCAACTTAGCCAACGCGCTTATCAGATCTTGGATTACGCTATTCGTCCACGCCCAGAACCTTACCGCTAGAAGCTAATAAAAACCGCTGAAAAAAGCAGGATATTTCATTCGTAAAAACCATTGAATAACCAGGTAACAATTTTTACGCAGTTCGTCTTTCTAAAAAGACAAAGCCAATTCATTCTATAAAATCGAACAAAAAAAGCAAATATAACCAATTTTATAATTTTGTTTGCACGCTTACTATTAATGCATGTCCTAAAGGACATCCAGCAATGACCGAAAAACGGTACATAAACTTTCTATTAGAGAGCGCCAATCATGAAAAAAATGACCCTTATCACCGCTATTGCCATGACATTGACTTCTACTGCCGTTCTAGCTGAACAGGGATCTGGCGAGCTTAACCAGATTATTCAGCCTAGCTCTTCAGCGAATTACAGCACTGACAGCGTGCACCTGACACCAGCTGATTTGCCTTTGGTCAACGGCGATGCAAAGAACAACACCGTTGTTGCTCCGAGCTCTCACATCAATCACTCTTCCAGCAATGAAGACCAGGTTGCGCTGTCAGACCTGCCTCACCGCAACGCTTCTTGAAACAAATAAGGGTGCTTTGTTTGCACAGCATATGACCCATTAGGTTTCAAAAGTACGAAAAACCCACCTTTCAAAGGTGGGTTTTCGTGACTGTACAGGATTGCTTAACATCAATTAGCCAGCCAGAACATCCAAGCCACGAGCAAGATCGCGCTGGATATCCTGCTGACTCTCAAGCCCTACCGCCACGCGGATCAGCCCTGGCGCAATACCCGCCGCTTCTTTCTGAGCATCAGACAAACGCCCATGGGTAGTGGTGGCCGGATGAGTAATAGTGGATTTAACGTCACCCAAATTCCCTGTTATCGAAAGCATTCGGGTTGCATCGATCACCTGCCACGCACCCTCTTGTCCTCCTTTCACTTCAAAACCCAGCACCGCGCCAAACCCTTTCTGCTGCTGTTTAGCCAAAGCGTGCTGAGGATGATTCTCCAGGCCGCTATAAAACACATGCTTAACCGCCGGGTGGGCATCCAGCCAACGCGCCAGGGTCAAGGCGTTTTCACAGTGAGCTTTCATACGCAGCGACAGGGTTTCCAGGCCCTTGGTAAAAATCCACGCGTTGAAGGGGCTCAAGCAAGGCCCGCAGGTGCGCACCACGCCGAACACTTCCTCAAGCAGCGCATGACTACCTACCACGGCACCACCAACTGCACGGCCTTGGCCGTCCAAATACTTGGTCGCTGAGTGAATAACCAAGTCAGCACCTAACGCCAAGGGCTGCTGAAGTGCCGGGGTAAGGAAGCAGTTATCTATCGCCAGTAGCGCATCGTGACGTTTTGCCAACGCAGACAGGGCCGAAATATCGGCAATTTCTGACAGTGGATTTGAGGGCGTTTCGGCAAACAGTAGCCGCGTTTTGGGAGTAATCGCCGCTTCCCAGGCAGCAACGCTGGAAAGTTCCACATAGCGCGTGGTAATACCCAACTTACCTAGATACTTATCGAACAGACTAACCGTCGAGCCAAATAGCGACCGGGAGGCCACAATCTCGTCCCCTGCGGAAAGCAATGCCAGCGCAGTGGAGAGAATAGCGGACATACCCGAGCTGGTGGCCACACAACGCTCGCCACCTTCAAGGGCCGCCAGGCGGCGCTCAAAGGTATGCACTGTCGGGTTGGTAAAGCGCGAGTAGACGTTGCCCGGCTCCTGCCCACCAAATTTACGCGCCGCTTCTGCAGCGCTTTCGTAGACAAAGCTTGAGGTCGGAAAAATAGGCTCCGAGTGTTCTTGCTCGAAGGTGCGCTGATGGCCCGCACGGATAGCCAGCGTCTCTAATGACCACTCATCCTGGTGACCGTCTTCCTGATGATTATCATCATGCATAAGACTTCTCTCCTAATCGTCCAGGTCATCGTCCTGATTGTGCATATCGACCAGGGCATGATCACCGGCACTTTGATCCTTGGCGGAATCATTACGGCTAGCTTCCAAGGCGGCCAGGTAGGCGTCGTCGATATCACCAGTCACGTAATTGCCGTCAAACACCGAGCAATCAAACTCTTCCATTTCCGGGTTCACTTCGCGGCAGGCCGCTTTTAGATCCTCTAGGTTTTGATAGAAGATACGGTCAGCGCCAATCAAATCCCCTACTTCCTCTTCGCTGCGGCCATGAGCAATCAGCTCAGACGCTGCTGGCATATCGATGCCATACACGTTGGGGAAACGTACCGGGGGCGCCGCTGAGGCAAAATAGACCTTGCGTGCCCCGGCATCGCGGGCCATTTGAATGATCTGCTTACAGGTCGTGCCGCGCACAATGGAGTCGTCCACCAGCAAAACGTTTTTGCCTTTAAACTCAACGTCAATAGCATTGAGCTTTTGGCGTACCGATTTTTTACGCTGAGTTTGCCCCGGCATAATAAAGGTACGGCCAATATAGCGGTTCTTCATGAACCCTTCGCGGTAGGTCACCCCGAGGTGCTGCGCCATTTCAAGGGCGGAGGTACGCGATGTATCAGGGATCGGGATGACCACGTCGATATCGTGATCCGGCCACTCGTTGAGAATGCGATCCCCCAGCTTACGTCCCATCTGCATCCGGGTGCCGTAAACATAGGCGCCGTCCAACAGTGAATCGGGACGCGCTAGATAAACGTGCTCAAAGATACACGAACGTAGCTCGGGGCGGTCAGCACATACCTGGGTGTGAATATTGCCTTCGATATCGACAAAGATGGCTTCGCCGGGCGATAGGTCACGCTCCAGTTCAAAACCACCCACATCCAAGGCAACGGATTCGGAGGCAATCATCACCGCCTGCCCGTTCTCCTCTTCGCGGGTACCAAACACCACAGGGCGAATACCGAAGGGGTCACGAAATGCCACCATGCCAAAGCCGTTAATAATCGCGACAGCGGCATAACCACCCTTGCAGCGACGGTGAACACGACGCACGGCGTCGAAGATATCTTCCGCTTCCAGGTGCAAACCCTGCTTGCCCAGCTCGTGAGCGAAGACGTTAAGCAGCACTTCAGAATCGGAGCTGGTGTTGATGTGACGCAGATCGGTAGAGAACAGCTCCTGCTTCAACTGCTCAGAGTTGGTCAGGTTGCCGTTATGCGCCAGCGCAATGCCGTAAGGAGAGTTAACATAGAACGGCTGTGACTCAGCTTCACTTGAAGAGCCTGCCGTCGGGTAACGCACGTGACCAATGCCTAGGTTACCTTTTAGACGGGCCATATGACGGGTGTGAAATACATCACGTACCAAGCCGTTACTCTTGCGCAGTAGGAAGCGTCCCTCGCTCCATGTCATCATGCCGGCAGCGTCCTGGCCACGATGCTGAAGTACGGTCAGGGCATCGTAGATTCCCTGATTTACCGCCTGCTTGCCCAGAAGGCCCACTATACCGCACATTCACGTTACCTCGCTTAATGCCATGGCTTACCTAAGTCACATACCTAAGAAAGCCCGAACGTTCGTAGAATCGACTTCAGTAGCAGGTCAATCACCTGCCGGGATAACCTCACGCTCCGTCGCACTAGGCAGACGCAGTTCAGGTAGAGAGATGTCGCGCAGCGACGATGGCGCCTCAGGCAGCTCACGATCCCACTGATCTAACTGGCTCACCGCCCAATCGCGCAGTTGAATAAAGGTCGGTCGCAGCTCGGCTTGTTGCCACGCCTGCAGTTCCGCCAGCGGTGTGAGGGTAATCAGCACGGTAGCAATAAGCAAAATAACCGCCCCACGAGCAACACCAAAAGCCGCCCCTGCCACGCGGTTCAAAAGCCCCATACCTACCCACTCAATCGCCGCATGCACCAAGCGAATGACTATGCCGCAAAGCAAAATAACGGCAAAGATCACCAGTATAAAAGCGAGCACTAGGCGGGCATCAAAGCTATCGACAAACCCGCTCATCAGTTCGGCCACCGGTTCGGCGAGGACTCGGGCAACCATTAAGGCAACGACCCAGGCGGCCAAACCCAATGCCTCGCGAACAAATCCCCGGACGAATCCGGCTAGCATTGATAGCGCCAGCACGGCCAAGAACACCGCATCAATCCAGGTTAATGCCATCGTTTAGTCTCTTACCCGAACAAGCAGGCCCTGCACATTGGCCCGCTCTTTAATCGAGGACATGGCAGACTCCCCCTCCTCAGAAGTGGCATAAGGGCCCACAAAGACAGTGGTCATATTGTTATCGCGCTCACGCTGATAAACAGTAAACCCTTCACCCGAAAGCTGCTCGCTAAGGCGCTGCGCATTACCGGGCTCTCCAAAGCTGCCGACTTGCACCGCCCACTCTCCCTGAGCACTTGCTGAGGGGGTGGATGAGCTAGATGAGGAGCTTTGCGATGAACGTTGTGAAGAGCCCTGTGAAGAGCCTTCACTGCTGTTTTGACCGCTGCCACTATTGCTGGCAATCAGGTCAGCAATAGGGTCGCTATCGGAGGTCGCCGGCTCTTCATCCGGTTCACTGGATCCCGCCGCCTCGGGACTCGAGGGCGACTGATTAGCAGCAGTAATTTGATCGGTTTCCGGCAACCTCGGATCGACGTCAATAGGCATATCGCCCTCTTCATTACGGGGCGCTGACGATAGAGACGGCTCGCCGATGGTTGAAGGCCTTTCCGGTGCAGGAACGTCACGGCGCTCCACTTCAACGGGCTGCTCGATCACAAAGTTCGGCTGGGGACGTTCTTCCCTTGGTGCGGGGTCGCTCATTAGCCACGGCACAAAGATCGCCAGTAGCGCGAGCAGAATCACAATACCGCTAATGCGTTCCGTTTTACCGTATTTCATTTCCGTCTCCATCAAGCGACGCAGCGCCTGTTGGCAGTGGCCGAGCTAACAGTGCCGCTACTGTAAAGAACGACCCGGTGGCCAAGACACGATCATTGGGCGTTAACATGTTAGCGAGCCAATCGACGCCTGCTTGCGGCGAATCAGCACTAAAATGCACCCGCCCTCCCTGAGCTATAATACGTTGCGACAACTCGCTTGCCTGGCAACCTCGCTCTCCGCTCAACGACACGCACACCCAATCACTAATGCGAGACGCTAACGTCTGTATGACACCGTCAATATCCTTATCATTCAACATGCCAATAAGGCCCCACTGCCGACCACCTTCCGGAGGTTGCGGCAAATGGCGAACGACATACTCGGCAGCATGAGGATTATGACCTACATCCAGGCACCAAGGCCCAATCCATTGCAGCCGCCCCGGCAACTGCACAGAACTCAACGCAGCTTGCACGCGCGCCGCTTCCAACCCAAGCCCTGCAAGCACAAGCGCCTGCAAAGCAGTGGCGGCGTTATCGATAGGCAGCCCCGGCTCGGGAAGCTCGTCAATAAAAATGCGTTGACCATCCGGATGCTGCCCCTGCCAGCGCCATTGCGAAGGCTCAGAAGCCATCGTCTGATGGGCAAATTGCTGGCCCAAACAAAACATAGGCGCCGCCAGCACCTGAGCACATTCAGCGACACTGGAAGGTAACGTTTGGCTACCTAGCACGGCGGGACGATTGGCACGAAAAATACCGGCTTTTTCACGCCCAATCTGGGCTAAATCGGTGCCTAAAAAGTTAGCGTGATCCTGAGCAATAGTGGTAACAATGGCCACATCCGCATCAATAATATTGACTGCATCAAGGCGACCACCCAGCCCCACTTCTAGCACCGCAAGATCAAGCTTTGCATTGGCCAAGCACCACAGTCCGCACAGTGTCCCCGCTTCAAAATAGGTCAGGCTGATTTCACTGCCCTGCAATCGTGCCTGCTCAACCCGCTCAAAGCCTTGCACCAGCAGTTGGTCGTCGGCTTCCTGATCATCGATTTTAACGCGTTCGTTGTAGCGCAATAAATGGGGAGAAGTGTAGGTACCCACTCGCCAACCATGGGCACGGGCAACGCTATCAATCATGGCAAGGGTTGAGCCCTTGCCGTTGGTGCCTGCTACCGTAATAACGCGGGGGGCGATGGGGCTTGAAAGCAGCCCCATCCGTTTAGCCACCTGCGAGACCCGCTCCAGGCCCATATCAATCCCTACCGGATGCAGCGTTTCCAAATGCTGGAGCCACTGTTGCAAAGAGTAGAGCGGCAAAGAAGGTGTCTGCAGAGAGTCAGGCATTGCGCGAATGGTCATCACTCTTAACGAAAGTAGTGTCCTTCTTAGGCGCCTCAACTTTCTCGAACGTTACGTCAGCGGTTTCCGCCAAGCTATCTTCCTCAACGATAGGCTCAACGACCTCAGCATCATCAGGATTGGTCGAACTCACCGGCGTTGCGTCGTGGTGGGTTAACTTACGCAGCACACTACCCACGCGGGCACGCATTTCATGACGATGAACGATCATGTCGACGGTACCGTGCTCAAGCAGAAACTCGCTGCGCTGGAATCCTTCTGGCAAGGTTTCACGCACCGTTTGCTCGATGACCCTGGGGCCTGCAAAACCAATCAAGGCATTGGGTTCGGCAATATTCAAGTCACCCAACATGGCTAGTGAGGCTGAAACACCGCCAAAGACGGGATCCGTAAGCACAGAAATATACGGCACACCCGCTTGTTTGAGCTTTTCAAGCGCGGCGGATGTTTTAGCCATCTGCATCAACGAGAAGAGCGCTTCCTGCATACGTGCCCCACCGGAGGCGGCAAAGCACACCAGCGGGATGTTCTCTTCCAGCGCCACGGTAGCGGCGCGAACAAATTTCTCGCCGACCACAGCCCCCATTGAGCCGCCCATAAAGGTGAACTCAAAGGCAACGGCAACGACCGGAAGACCATCCAACTCACCGCGCATAGCGACCAGCGCATCTTTCTCGCCAGTATCTTTTTGCGCCGCAGTCAGGCGGTCTTTGTATTTTTTAGAGTCGCGAAACTTCAACCGATCATTGGGTTCGATTTCCGCCGCGATCTCTTCGCGTTCTGCTTTATCCAAGAACCAGTCCAAGCGTTTGCGTGCCGTCAAGCGCAGATGGTGATCGCACTTGGGACAGACGCTGTTATGTTTCTCTAGCTCAGGGAGGTAGAGAACCGCTTCGCACTTGGGACATTTACGCCAGAGGCCGTCGGGCACGCTAGCGCGACGGTCTTTACGCTGGATGCGACCCATGGAGGGTACGATCTTGTCTAACCAGCTCATATCAAAAAGGCTTCCGTTATACGTCAACGCCTGGCAGAACCAGGCTCGATGAGTGTCGTGAATCTATTCAGTATAGGCGATAAAGCAATTCGCTTTAGGCATCCATCGCCGTATGCATCTCTGCTAATACACTTTTCAACTGGCCCGCAATGGTTTCCGGCGCATCGACACTTTCAGCGATGCGGTTAACCAAAGCGCTACCTACAATCACACCATCGGCGACTTTAGCTACTTCAGCGGCCGTCACGCCATCGCGGATACCGAAACCAACACATAGCGGTAAATCGGTCATCCCCCGCAGCGGCGCCAAGTGCTTGGCCACATCGTCTGCGTTCAGGGTGGCGGCACCGGTCACGCCTTTCAGCGAAACGTAGTAGAGGTAGCCCTCGCCATGGGCGCATATTGTAGCGGCACGCTGGTTAGAAGTGGTAGGCGCAACCAAAAAAATCGCCGCTAAATCTCGCGATTTCAGCAGCGGCCCAATCTCTTCGGCCTCTTCAGGCGGCATATCCACTATCAGCACACCATCAACGCCCACGCTGGCAGCTTGATCGGCAAAGTTTTCGTAGCCAATTCGCTCAATCGGATTCAAGTAGCCCATCAACACAACCGGTGTGGTGGTATCGGTTTGGCGGAACTCTTTGACCATCTGCATAAGGTCGACCAGCCGTGTGCCCTGCTTTAACGCACGCTCACAGGCTTTTTGAATCACCGGGCCATCCGCCATGGGGTCGGAAAAAGGCACGCCTAGCTCAATCACATCGGCGCCTGCTTCCACCAAAGCATGCATAAAACCAACGGTGTACTGAGGTGCTGGATCACCTGCGGTGATGTAAGGAATCAGGGCCTTGCGGCCCTGCTGCTTAAGTTCACTGAAACGCTGATCAATACGGTTCATGCTCGCCCTTAAAAAAAGCTGACCTTAAAATTCGATGCCATCAATCTTAGCTACGGTCATGATGTCTTTGTCGCCACGCCCGGAGAGGTTGACCACAATATGCTGGTCAGGACGCATGGTAGGCGCCAATACCTTGGCATGGGCCAGCGCATGGGCCGACTCAAGGGCCGGCATAATGCCTTCCATGTGGGTCAGCTCGCGAAACGCTTCGAGCACTTCTTTATCGTTAGCGGCCACATAGGAGACCCGCCCCACGTCTTTCCAAAGCGCGTGTTCGGGGCCTACGCCAGGATAATCCAGGCCAGCTGAAATGGAGTGCGTATCCGACACCTGCCCGGCTTCATCTGACATTAAGTAGGTGCGATTGCCGTGGAGCACGCCACGCGGCGCATTGGATGCCAGCGGCGCCGCGTGGCGGCCGGTTTCGACGCCATCGCCACCGGCCTCCACGCCATACATGGCCACGTCGTCATCTTCCACAAAGGGGTAGAACAGACCCAAAGCATTAGAGCCACCGCCCACGCAGGCAATCAGCGCATCGGGAAGACGGCCGATCTGCTCCAGCGACTGGCGACGCGCTTCACGCCCCACCACCGCGTTGAAATCGCGCACCAGCAGCGGATAAGGGTGCGGGCCCGCCACGGTACCGATGATATAGAAGGTGTTGTCAACGTTGGTGACCCAGTCACGCAGCGCTTCGTTCATGGCGTCTTTGAGGGTGCGGGTACCGGACTCTACCGGAATGACCCGAGCGCCCAGTAGGCGCATACGGTAAACGTTAAGCTTTTGGCGCTGTACGTCTTCAGCCCCCATATACACGTCGCACTCAAGCCCTAGGCGAGCAGCAACGGTCGCCGAGGCAACGCCATGCTGGCCCGCCCCGGTTTCAGCGATAATGCGTGGTTTGCCGGTTTTTTTGGCCAGCAGTGCCTGACCAATGGTGTTGTTTACCTTGTGAGCGCCGGTATGATTCAGATCTTCCCGTTTCAACCAAATCTGTGCGCCCCCAAGACTCGCCGACCAGCGTTTGGCGTGGTAGAGCGGCGATGGACGTCCCACATAGTGGGCAAGATCGTAGTCAAATTCGGCCTGAAAATCGGGGTCATCACGCAGGCTTAAGTACGTTTTCTCCAACTCTTCCAACGCAAAGCTCAGGGTTTCTGACACAAACCGACCGCCGTAAGGGCCAAAATGACCACGGGCATCCGGCATTCGGGTCAGATCGCTGAACTTGGTTTTTGGTGTAGGCGTCGCAGAAACAGTCACAGGGATACCTCACAAGATCGCCAGAGCAGGCAAACAATAAATGAATCGACGTAAACACGTAGCTCGATAAAATACCCATAAGCAATACGCATAAATTACACAAAACTAGGCTTACATAAACTTATGCCGGGAACGCTAGTGGGTGTCGGCTAACGCCACATGACGCACGAAAGACGCCATTTTGTCAGCATCTTTACAGCCGTGAGAGGCTTCAATACCACCGGACACATCCACTGCATAAGGCGCTACCTGACGCACAGCGTCAGCAATGTTATCAGCACTCAGCCCACCGGCGAGGATAACAGGTTTTGCAAGATTTGCGGGAATTCTAGACCAATCAAAGGTCTCCCCCGTGCCCCCCGGCGTCCCCGGTCGATACGCGTCTAGCAGCAGCGCCTGAGCATGATGATAGCGCTCTGCCTCATGGGTAAGATCTATCTCATCGCGCATGCGCAGCGCTTTCATCCAGGGTAGCGAAAAGCGCTGGCACTCATCGGGCGTTTCATTGCCATGAAACTGAAGCATATCGAGATAGGGCAAGCACTGCTCAATGAGCTCAGCAGGCTGGTCGACAAACAGCCCCACGCGGGTCACAAAGGCAGGCACGCGGGCAGAGAGCGCCGCCAGTTGTTCGACATTCACGCTGCGCGCACTTTTTGGCCACATCACGAAACCCAAGGCATCCACGCCCAGCGCCACGGCGAGGTCAATATCCTCACCACGCGTAAAACCACAGAACTTTATTCGGGTGCGGGTTTGCGGAGCAGCACTCATGACGACGCCTCCTGTTTAGGGGTAGCTGCCGGGTTACACAACGAGCGATTGCGTCGATAGGCCACCCGTGGCGTATCAGGAAGCTCGCGCTCTCCCGTCCACTCTCCAGTAAATGAGAGCAGATGCGGCCCCAACGGCTCTTTAGGCAGATCAAAGCGCTCATCGTAGACCGAATCGACAAAATGCAGCCCGCAGGCGGGTGCCGTCACATCCCCTTTGCGACGGTTTTTAAGCGCTAAAAGTTCACCAATATAAGCTTCATCTTGGGCACCGCGTCCGACGCTCACCAGGGCCCCGGCAATGTTGCGAATCATGTGGTGTAAGAACGCGTTGCCTTGAATATCGATCATCACCAGTTGGCCGTAGCGCTTTACGTCCACAAAGTGCATATGTCGCCAGGGGGTTTTGGACTGACACCCAGCGGCACGGAAGCTGGAAAAATCGTGCTCGCCTACCAGCGCCTGGGCGGCCCGGTGCATGGCATCGGCGTCTAACGGGTCACGGCACCAGGTCACATTGGCCCGCTCCAATACAGGGCGGCTGATCTGGTTCAACAGCACGTAGCGGTAGCGGCGCCCCAGGGCGCATAGGCGTGAATGAAAGTCATCGCCCACTGGTTTCACCCAGCGTACAGCAACATCGCGGGGCAAATGGGTATTAGCGCCAAAGATCCAGGCTTTTTCGGAGCGCCCTACCGGCGGGTCAAAGTGGACGATCTGACGGGTCGCATGCACCCCCGAATCGGTGCGCCCACTGGCATTCACCCGGATAGGCTCATTGGCCACCTTGGACAGCGCATCCTCTAACGATGCCTGAACCGATGCGGCGTGGTTTAAGCGCTGAAAACCGCAGTAGCGGGTACCGTCGTACTCGATCCCCATTGCCAAGCGGCCGGTAAGCGGAATTTTCTCATCGAAGTGATAGAACAGCGTCATCAAGCCACATCATTTTGAAGATTTTGAAGGATCGCTATTATCCAGGCCTCGCGGCTTGAATGCTACCTCTTCAATTTCCCACTCCTCTTCAACTGGCCTACGTGGCTGTTTCGCGGGAGGCACCGGTTCGGCATGCGACTCACTGAAGAACTCCACCGTGGGCTGCATTGGGGTCTCGGTGCGCTGACCATCATGGGTGGGTGAAGCGCTGTTTAAGATCGGCGGGTGGTAATCGATAAAGCGATGGCCTGGATCCTCAGCTGTTTCAGAAGGCTTGTCGGTTTGCTGCACATGAGCATTAGCAGCCGCAGGCTCAGAAGCAGGCATACCGGCACGGATAGAAGCCAGCAATTGGCTCATGGGCATAGAACTCGGCGGCGGTGCTAAAGAGACATTTTGAGAACGGTCAGCGGAAACAGCGTGTAGCTTCAGCCTCCGCTGACGCCCCTGCTCAGCGAGTCCCGATGCCTGACTTTTTTCATAGCGAAGGGGGTCGTCTTGCGATGGCGTCTGCCCTTTATCGTCGACCAGCCACTGATCGGTATCTAATGTCGGCGCGGCGTTAGTGGCAAAAGCATCGGTCTCAGCCTTGGGTTCTACGCGAGGCGAAGCCGCTGGCTTAACCACGGGTTCAGCCAGCGGAATGTCTTCCCAGGTCTCCTCTCGGCGCTTACGTAACCATGCCCACAGCACTAGCAGCAGTGTGATGGCGGCCAAAGCCAACGTCCACTGGTAGCGCTCAATTACGCCAGCCACACCCGGGCTATTCGTCTCGTCCATGCTCGCCATGAGTGGCGCTGGAGATTGCTCTTGAGCAGCCAACGTATCGCTTAGCGCCTGCGTTAGGGAGGCAACCCCGCCACGCAGCTCGTCAAGTTCTGCGCGCATCAACTCACGCTCTTCGAGAACCTGCTGTAATGTCGCTTGGCTTAGGTGCAGTTGCTCGGTCAGCTCCGAACGCGTTATTGCTTCAGGCTCGTCGACTTCTTCTTCAACCCCAGCTTGGTCGGCGGCTATGGAGGTAGCAGAAACAGGCGTGGCGGCTTCAACCTTCGGTAGCATTACTGTTTGCAATGAGCCAGGGCGGCGTTGCTGCCAGGCTTCATTCATCGCTTTGATAGCAGCATCGGCATCACCGTGAGAGCGCGCCAGAATGCGTTCAGAATTAGGCACCCGAAGTGTTTGCTCTGCACGCATGTCATTTATATTGCCCGATGGAAAGACCTCAGAGTTGGCCTCCAGCAGCGCCAGCATCATCTGCTGTACGCTCACCTCGTCAGGTTTAATACGCTCGGCAACGCTCCATAGGGTATCGCCGCTCCCCACATAGGCACTCGATGGCGGCGTCGAACTGGGCTGAGCAAGCGGAGACGTGACGGCACTGCTTACTGCTGACGAGCTGGGGGCAGCATTTTGAGCAAGCGCTTGATTCTGAGCATAGCCTTGGGGATCAAACAGTAGTGTTATGTCGCGAAACTGCTGCCCGTCTGGAAACTCCACCGTTAACAGCAAATCAAGCCAGGGCTCCTGCATCGTTTTATCAGAGCTTAAGCGTACCTGTCGGCGCCCCTGCTGCTCTTGAATCTGGACGCGCACGCTGGCCGCTAATGGCGTCCATTCAAGGCCTGCTGAGGCAAAGGCTGGAGGCTCGGCAACGCTGATATGAATCTCGTCGAGGGCGTAATCACTGCTTTCGAGCAGAGGGATCGAAGCATCTAAAGGCGCATCCAGATATGAGCTGACACTCGCCTGCCCAAGACCAACGGCCAGCGCAATCGGACTTACTGCACTCAACGAGAGCCATGCAATCCATGTCAGTGATTTTTTCATGAATGTTCCCTGATCACCTACTTACTTTTAACGACTGATACCAAATAATTTTACTAAGTCTTTTTTGTCATAACTTAACGAAATAACGGTGTTATTCCCACTATCAAGATGACTAGCCGCAAAAAAAACGGGAAGCTGCGAACAGCTTCCCGTTTTCGACTGGCGTACAACAATAAACAATTACTGTTCGCGAAGAATCTTCAACATACGCTTCAGCGGCTCTGCGGCGCCCCACAGCAACTGGTCACCCACGCTAAATGCCGAGAGGTATTCGCCGCCCATTTGCAGTTTACGCAGGCGCCCAACCGGCACTTGCAGCGTGCCAGTGGCAGCCGCAGGCGTTAGGCCAGCAATGGTGGCGTCTTTATCGTTAGGAATCAGCTTGACCCACTCGTTGTGCTTGGCGATGCGATCTTCGATCTCATCCAACGGCACATCGTGCTTCAGCTTGATAGTAAACGCCTGGCTGTGCGAACGCATCGCACCGATACGCACACACAGGCCATCGATGGGAATCGGGTTGTTGTCGAGCCCGAGAATTTTATTGGTCTCAACGCTGCCCTTCCACTCTTCGCGGCTCTGGCCGTTGTCTAGCTTGGTATCGATCCATGGCAGCAAGCTACCTGCCAGCGGCGCGGCAAAGTTATCGGTCGGGAAGTCACCGCTGCGCATGGCAGCCGTTACTTTGCGGTCGATATCCAGAATCGCGCTTGACGGATCTTTTAGCTCTTCGCCGACGCTGTCGCGCAGTTGGCCCATTTGATTGAGCAGCTCACGCATGTGCTTAGCGCCCGAACCAGAAGCCGCCTGATAGGTCATGGAGGTCATCCACTCGACCATATCGGCTTCAAACAGACCGCCCAAGCCCATCAGCATTAGGCTCACGGTACAGTTGCCGCCCACAAAGGTTTTAGCGCCCTTGGCTAGCTGGTCATCGATGACCTTGCGGTTGACCGGATCCAGCACGATAGTCGCTTCATCTTCCATGCGCAGGGTACTGGCGGCGTCAATCCAGTAGCCCTTCCAACCTGCACTGCGAAGATCTTTATAAACTGGCTTGGTGTAGTCACCGCCCTGGCAGGTGACAACAACATCCAACGCTTTGAGCGCTTCAATATCAAAGGCATCTTTCAGCGGAGGTACGTCGACACCGATGTCGGGGCCGGGCTGGCCTACCTGGGAGGTGGTGAAGAACACCGGCTCGATGCCGTTGAAATCACCATCTTCCTGCATGCGCTGCATCAGCACTGAGCCCACCATGCCGCGCCATCCCACGAAACCGACTTTCAACATATAAAGTCCTCCTGCAAAGAATGAGTACTCACATTATACACACTTCTTTACGGTGATTTTGAAGCCGCACTGAACGGCTAATGTTAATGACTGAGCAAACAAAGGCGCCGGGGATAGGTCGTAGAGGGGGTCATTTGCCATGGCCATGAAATGCGTCCATGCAATCACGGCATTTCCGCCATCCATGGCGGTCAGTGGCAAATGTAGCGCCCAGGGAGGGGTTTACAGCGCCCCCTCGTAGACCTATCGCCGGAGTAGCCCGGCGACTTTACTCACTGCTTAGCAAACGCAGCCAACACCGCATCGCCCATGGCATCGGTACCGATGGTCTGCATACCTTCAGAGGCAATATCCGCAGTGCGCAGACCGTCATCCAGCACGCTGCCGACGGCGGCTTCAATACGCTCCGCCATGGCATTTTCACCCAACGAATAACGCAGCATCATGGCCACCGAAAGCATCATGGCCAGTGGGTTAGCTACATTCTGGCCGGCGATATCCGGCGCGCTACCGTGGCATGGCTCGTACATGCCCTGCCCGCTTTCGTTTAGCGAAGCAGAAGGCAGCATACCGATGGAGCCGGTCAGCATAGCGGCAGCGTCAGAGAGAATGTCGCCAAACATATTGCCAGTCACCACCACGTCAAACTGCTTGGGTGCGCGCACCAGCTGCATGGCGGCGTTATCAACGTACATATGGGAAAGCTCAACGTCCGGGTATTCCGGCGCTAAACGCTCCATCACTTCACGCCACAATATGGTCACTTCCAGCACGTTAGCTTTATCTACTGAGCAAAGTTTCTTGCCACGCTTCTGGGCCATCTCGAATGCGACGCGGCCAATACGCTCAATTTCGCTTTCAGAATAGATATAGGTGTTAAAGCCGACCCGCTCGCCGTTGCGCTCTTCAATGCCACGGGGCTGGCCGAAGTAGATACCGCCGGTGAGTTCGCGGACGATCATAATATCTAGCCCAGCCACCAGTTCCGGCTTCAGACTAGAGGCGCTGGCCAACTGCGGGTAGAGCATTGCCGGGCGCAGATTGCCGAACAATCCAAGGTTTTTACGCAGCCCCAGCAGGCCTTTTTCAGGACGCTTGGCGAGGTCTTCAATTTTGTCCCACTTTGGGCCACCCACGGCACCCAGCAAAATAGCGCTAGCGGCTTTGGCTTTCTCCAAAGTTTCCGCGGGCAGCGGCTCGCCGTGTACATCATAGGCAGAGCCGCCCACCAAACCTTCGTCCACTTCAATATCCAAGCCCGCTTCTTGGCACGCCTTCAACAAACGTGCCGCCTGGGCGGCAATCTCGGGGCCAATACCGTCACCCGGTAGCAGTAATACCTTATGAGTCATGCTGATTCCTTAACATGTTATCGAGCGACTTTGGCCGCTTTGCGCATTGCAATGGGGTTGCAACGCGCTATCAAACTTACTGTGAAAACTGGAAAGCGTTTAGGCAGACTGCCGGAACAACCAGGGGCGCGCAGCTTTATGCTTCTGCTCAAAAGCACGAATGGCGTCTTCGTCTTTTAGCGTCAGACCAATATCGTCCAGCCCTTCCAGCAGGCAGTGTTTGCGGAACTCATCCACTTCAAACTCTAAAATCTCACCGCTCGGGGTAATGACCCGCTGGTTCTCCATGTCCACATCCAACTGGTAGCCTTCATTGGCATCCACCTCGGCAAACAGGCGATCTATTACATCTTCTGGGAAGGTAATCAGCAAAATGCCGTTCTTGAACGAGTTGTTGTAGAAGATATCGGCAAAGCTAGGCGCAATCACTACCTTGAAACCGAAATCTTCCAGCGCCCAAGGCGCGTGTTCACGAGAGCTGCCGCAGCCAAAATTGCGCCGAGCAAGTAGCACTTCCGCGCCTTTGAAACGCGACTGGTTCAAGACGAAATCAGGGTTCAGCGGGCGCTGTGAGCAGTCCTGCCCCGGCTGGCCTTCATCCAAGTAACGCAGTTCGTCAAACAGGTTAACGCCAAAGCCGGTGCGCTTGATCGACTTCAAAAACTGCTTCGGGATAATCAAGTCGGTGTCGACGTTGGCGCGGTCAAGGGGTGCTACCACGCCTTCAAAACGTTCAAATTTTTTCATGGTTTAGGCCTCCTGAGCGTGAGTGGCGTCGTTAGCGGGCAAGGTGCGAACATCAACAAAGTGACCGGCAATCGCCGCTGCCGCTGCCATGGCCGGACTGACCAAGTGCGTGCGGCCACCGTAACCCTGGCGCCCTTCAAAGTTTCGGTTAGAAGTAGAGGCGCAGTGTTCACCGGCACCCAGCTTATCCGCGTTCATGGCCAAACACATGGAGCAGCCCGGCTCTCGCCACTCAAAACCTGCTTCAATAAAGATCTTATCCAAACCTTCCGCCTCGGCTTGACGCTTCACCAAGCCAGAACCCGGCACCACCATGGCCAGCTTGATGGAATCAGCCACTTTCTTACCTTTGGCGACTTTGGCGGCTTCGCGTAAATCTTCAATGCGCGAGTTGGTGCAGGAGCCGATAAAGATTTTATCCAGCTTGATATCAGTGATTTTCTGATTGGCGTGAAGGCCCATGTACTCTAAGGCACGAGTGTGGCTGCGCTGCACGGTTTCATCCAGCGCAGCGCTGGGATCAGGCACTTGGCCGGAAATACCGGTGACCATTTCCGGGCTGGTGCCCCAGCTCACCTGTGGCTCGATCTCTTCAGCCTGCAAAGTAACCACTTTATCGAACTGCGCATCGTCGTCAGACACCAGATTGCGCCAGTCCGCCACGGCGGCTTCCCACTGCTCTGCCGTGGGCGCGAAAGGACGCTTGGCAAGGTAATCAATCGTGGTGTCGTCCACGGCGATCAAACCTACTCGTGCGCCCGCCTCAATAGCCATGTTACATACGGTCATGCGCCCTTCCATAGAAAGCGAAGCGATCGCGCTACCGGCAAATTCAATGGCATAACCAGTACCGCCAGCGGTGCCAATCTTGCCGATAATCGCCAGCACCACATCTTTTGCTGTTACGCCCAGGCCAAGCTCACCTTCCACGCGCACCTGCATATTCTTCATTTTTTGCGCCAGCAAGCACTGGGTCGCCATTACATGCTCGACTTCCGAGGTACCAATACCGTGGGCCAAAGCGCCAAAGGCACCGTGGGTCGCGGTGTGGGAGTCGCCACACACCACGGTCATTCCTGGCAGCGTTGCGCCCTGTTCGGGGCCAACTACGTGCACGATGCCCTGGCGCGGGTCGTTGATTTTGAACTCTTCGATGCCGTACTCAAGGCAGTTGTCGTCCAGGGTTTGCACCTGAATCAGCGACACCGGGTCTTTAATACCGCTGTTGCCCTCAGCGCGCTCTTTAATGGTCGTCGGCACGTTATGGTCAGGCGTGGCCAAGTTGGCATCTAAACGCCACGGCTTACGATTAGCTAAACGCAGGCCTTCAAACGCTTGAGGCGAAGTCACCTCGTGAAGCAGCTGGCGGTCGATGTAGATCAACGCGGTGCCGTCATCACGCTGCTTGACCAAGTGCTGATTCCAGAGTTTGTCGTAAAGGGTTTGACCTGACATGTGGCTCTCCTGGGCAGTGCCCTGCTAGTTCGGTATGGCAGCCTCTTCGTGCTGCTTATATGGCGATAGCACGAGTGTTACGCGACTCGCGCATAAAAGCAATTCATGTTATTCATAGATTAGATTCCAAACAGGAATGCTTAATCAAGGATTCGTAAGTGGATACTCAAAGCCTACAAGCCTTTCTGGCTGTCGCCGATACGCAAAGTTTCTCTCGCGCGGCGGAGCAGCTTTATCTTACCCAGCCCGCCGTTAGCAAACGCATCGCTACCTTGGAGTCTCAGGTAGGTGCACGGCTGTTTGACCGCATTGGTCGACGTATTGCGCTAACCGAAGCCGGTAATGTCTTACTGCCCCAAGCGAGGCGCATCCTGTTTACCGTTGAGGACAGCCGCCGGGCACTAGCCAACCTGTCTGGCCAAGTGGGCGGCAAGCTTACCCTGGCCACCAGCCACCATATTGGCCTGCACCGCTTACCACCACTATTAAAGCAGTACACTCAGCGCCATCCGGAAGTCGAACTCGACCTGCACTTTCTGGATTCTGAGCAGGCTTACCAGGGGGTGCTGGATGGCACTCTGGAAATGGCGGTGGTGACTCTCGCCCCCCACCCTCATGAACAACTGCAGGTCGTAGAGCTTTGGCGTGATCGGCTCTGTTTTACCTGTGCGATTGACCACCCACTTGCCAACCAAGACCCGGCACCTCAAAGCCTCCGGTCATTGGCCGACCTGTGTGAATTCAACTGTGTAATGCCGGGGGCGAAGACCTTTACAGGGTCACTTATTGCGAAACGTTTTAACGAAGCTGGACTTCAATTGCCTGTAAGCATGGCGACCAACTATTTAGAAACGCTAAAAATGATGTGCAGCGTAGGATTAGGCTGGAGCCTGCTGCCGGAAAAGATGATCGACAGCGAACTGGTAGAGCTAAAGGTAGACACCCCGCCTATTTACCGACCGCTGGGCTATTTGGTGCATACCAATCGAACGCTTTCTAATGCAGCGCGCCGAATGATTGAGGAACTGGAGAATACGCGGCGTGATAGTGCTATAAAATAGGCTCAAGTGCACCCGCGGCAGCGCAGCAGTGCTAAAGCTGCCCCCTAAGCAGAAGCTGCACCTCCACTCAGCTCTCATGCATGCGTCATGCTAAACAATTGGCGCTACAGCTAGTCTACTGGATCAATGGTTAAGCGTTGAGTCAGAGCTTGGTGGAGGGTATGCCGAGCTGCTTCGTCGTACAGCACAAAGCGGATCAGGCGCACTTTATGCAAGCTGGGCAGTATGGCTTCGAGGGTAGCCGCACACACCTGAGCGGCTTCTTCCACCGGGTAGCCGAAAGCGCCGGTAGACAGTGCCGGGAAAGCAAGCCGCTCAATACCGTGCTCATCGACCAGTTTCAGCGCATTGCGGTAACAGTCCGCCAGCAGTTGATCCTCCGGCTTGTCGACGCCGTATACCGGGCCCAGGCAGTGAATCACCCAGCGGTTGGGCAGATTATGACCGCCGGTGAGTACCGCTTGGCCCGGCTTGATGGGCGCCATTGACTGCCCCTCTTCGGCCAGGCCGGGCCCAGCAGCGCGATGAAGCGCCCCGGCAACGCCCCCACCGGTTCTCAATTGTGCATTGGCGGCATTAACCACGGCATCTACATCGGATTGTCGAGCGATATCGCCCACCACGCACTGCAAGCTGATTCTGCTCTTGTCGCTCATAAGCTCCCCCGTCGATTACCACGCATTACGTAGCGCCCGCTGATGAAGGCTCTCTCTCCTTGCCAAGTGCTGCCGGTTATAACCCTCATTTTGGCAAACCCAAGCTCCGGTTCAAGCCAGCATTAGTAAGAGAGTGGAATTGGTGCACCATGAACTGAGCCTCTACTGCTCCCCAAATTGAGCAAACACTTCTTCCCCCGTCAGTTGCTTGGTTTTTTCTGCTAGTGAATAGTAAGGGGGCTTTTGGTCGATAAATATCTGTTCGGTTATTTTCCAATCATCCGCGCTATCAAGAAGGCCAACGGGAAGCGCGTAATGTCCACCCTGCTTTAAGCGATAGAAGAGGTGGGTGCCACACTGTTGACAGAAACCACGCTCAGCCCATTCTGAGGAACTGAAGGTAGTTATATGCTCCGAGCCGTTAAAATCCACATCACCGGCAAACTCCACCGCAAACAGCGGCCCCCCACCCCACTTTCTGCACATCGAGCAGTGACAAACGCCGACATGGTTGCTTTTGGTGGTAACGGTGACGCTGACAATCCCGCAAAGACAAGCCCCATGAAGCTCTGTGTTGGTTACCATGTGTCTCTCCTTCAGTTCTGATCGTGTTTAACCGTCAAAAGCCAAAATAGCTACGAGGTTTCTCAGCAACATCCACCAAGATAGCTCAAAATTAGACTCTCCATTTAAGGTATGGGCGCGGCAGATAGTTTGTTGGATCGATGGTTAAATGTTGAGCCAGGGCTTGGTAGAGGGGATATCGGCCCGCTGCGTCGAACGTTTGTCGAGCAAGTAACTCTCGGTCTTCTCAAGATCGTTAACCACCAGCACATGTTGGGTTGCTTTTACCTCAAACACTTACGGCTCCTTTTAGCCAGATGGATACTTATAATGCCAAGCACTAAGGCGCGAGTTTAGAAGCGCTCGGAGGCTGCAAGCCACGTGCTGTTTCGCTTTGTTAAGCTTCGTCAGGCCATACTTCAAACTTATTATCATTTACGATAATTGCTTGTGCATTACTAATTGGACAAAGGCCTATTTTCTCTTTATAACTGGAGATGATGCTCTCAACGGATTCTTTGAATGGAAAGTTGGTATGGTGTGGGACTGGATAAAAATCAACGAGACCTAGCGAGGAAAAAGAGCCTACGTTAGGTGCTGCCGTAAAATCATCCATGTCCTTCACATACTCAATATCGCGCGACACAACAATAGAACCGGCTGACTCACCTACATACATCTTCCCTGAATTTATTTGTTCTATTATGGCTTTATCTGCACCTGTTCTTTTTAGCTCTTGAAGTAAAAAGAAAGTATTTCCACCAGTGATATAGATATAATCATTTTTTTGAAGCTTGCTCTCTATTTCATCTTTAGACGCCGTTGAAATTTCAAGCTCATCAACGATAACACCCAGCTTTTCGAGGGCTTACTTGCCAGCGGACACATAAAACCTCACCTCTTCCACGAGGCTCGCCGTGGGAATGAAGGTAGCCGTTTTGCCAGCGCATTTCCCTCCGGTAAATTTTAAAAATAGATCCGCCACATCCGCAAACGATGAAGTTAGAAACATTTTCTTCATTAACGATCCTTATTACCTGAATACGGTGCCCCCAGAAACTTAACTGGAAGTAAAGCAATGCCCTGTCAAAGACGCACATTGGCTGCAAGCCGCGCACTGCTGCGCACTGCTGCGCATTTTTATGATCAAAAGGTAGTATCCGCAACGGCATACATTTTCCATCCATCGGCCGTCTTGGTAAAAGCATAGAACCCATGAACACTCTCAATTTTTGAACCATCTTTTCTGCATCTGACAGCAGAGGCAACTGCATGAGCTTCACTATCATTGACAGCTGTCACCTCGAACCTCCAGTCGACAGAATGATCCCAACCCTTTTCTTTTTTAAGGCTTTTGGGATCTATCGGATAGGAATCACACATTGTCACCGAACCATTTTTAATATATGCGATTGGATACTTGACCATTTTATCGATCAGCGTTACGTCGTTGCTCTTAAATCCAGCAACATAGTATTCCATGTAAGTTTTATGCACTTCAGACCGTAACTCTTCGAACGACATACCACCTCCTCAACACGTGCCATAACACCAGAATAAACGGATCCAATCATGCTTGTATGGCGTTTAAGCATGACTAAGCCACGACGCTTTCCTCACTACGTGCGGGGTCGGCTCAACAGATAGTCGAGATGCGCACGCACCTCTGGCCATTCGCCCTTGTGCAGGCTATACATCACCGTATCGCGAATAGTACCGTCTCGGCGCAACACGTTGCCACGGATCACGCCGTCCTTTTTCGCGCCTAGCCGCTCAATTGCACGCTGACTGGCAAAATTGAAGTTGTCAGTACGCCAGCCGACTACATTACAGCCCAGCGTCTCGAAAGCGTGTGTCAATAGCAGCAGCTTGCAAGTGGTGTTGACATGCGTGTGCTGCACTCGCTTGGCGTACCACGTGTAGCCAATTTCCACTCTTTTTACGTCAGGCAAAATATCATGGTAACTAGTAGAACCAAGCACCGTACCACTGACCTCTTCAATGACGGTAAAGGCAAAGCGGTGGCCTTCCTCTCGGGCTTTCAAAGCGGTATCAATATAGCGGTGCGTCTCGTCAGGCGCTGGTACCGATGTAATGCGCAGGTTCCATAACTCCCCGTCCGCTGCGGCAGCGCGCAGACCGGCTTCGTGGTTGAGTGTAAGCGGCACGATTTTTACGCCGCGCGCAGAGAGGGTGACGGGTTCGATAAAGGCCATATGTGTACTCAAATATCTTCTGTAGGCGGTCAAGGGAGAAGCTTAACGATGAGCGTAAACAGCTGGATTTAAAGCAGCCAGGTCGCATTGACGTTTTTATTAACCAAAGAGGCCAAGCATTGGGAGGTCTTAAAGAATCCTCGTCTGCTTGTAGGATTACAGCTTGAGTTTCATTCCTTCGTGAGACGCTACAAAGCCAAAGCCCTCATAAAAGCGTAATGCATCCGGCCTCAACTTGTCAGTTGTGAGCTGAACCAGAACACACCCTCTTTCTTTAGCGCGATTTATGGCCCACTCAAACATAGCGCGACCAATTCCAGATGACCGGATTTCCTTGGATACGCGAACGCCCTCTATCAGAGCTCGCCATCCCCCCTGGTAGGTTAGATATGGAATGAAGGTAATTTGAAGCACGCCCACAATATGACGACCTGTAACTGCAACTACCAACTCATTGTTAGGATCAGCATCGATAGCTTCGAAGGCCATATGATAGGAACGAGACAGAGGACTTGAAGGATCTTCACGCTTTAGACCAAGGCTATCATCGGCGAGCATCTGAACGATAGCTTGCAGATCGTGGTGGGTGGCCACGCGAAACGAAACGCTTCTCTCTAGAGTCTCGCACATCTCAATTCCTCCTTTTAATGGCTAGGGCGAAGCGCACCAGAGGTCTTTATAGAGCAAAAGGAAGACAAGGCGACCCTCGTGCCGCGTATTGTTATGCTCTGTTAGGCATCACGCCGCAGCCCAATGCAAAGCAGCGCAGTAGGGTCCAAGTCCGCAGGCAATCTCAATACTTCTTTCACTCTTGGATCATCGAAACCTGCCACTAGAACACAACCAACTCCGAGAGCAGTGCTCTGAAGATGGACATTTTGTGCTAGAGCACCAGTTTCCATATATACATAGCGAGCGCCGCGCTCTCCCTGGGGTGGCTGAGCTTCAAAGTGCCGAACTGCCTCTCCCAGTTTCGCGGCAACTCCGATGACGAGAGCCGCTTCTTTCAACCATGGTTGATCGCCAATCCCTAGCGCTTGCACTGCCCCTTCCGGGGCACGGTTCCCAGTTAACTTTAACGAATGGTTGTCAGCCTGATACTCATAGATACCAGGCTCAAGTTCCGATACCCGCTGCACCAATATTTTTAGGTGCAGCGGGTATAATCCACCTGCCGATGGCGTTGCTCTTTTTGTATCCGGCCCTGTTACGCCCTGGGCCGACCAAAGCAATTGAGACAAAACACCGATAGGGAGTGGTGCATTCGTGTACTCCCTCACGCTGCGCCGAGCCGCAATACTGCCAACCAATGACTTGGAGTCTTGCTGCTCTGGTGCAGGTAAGTCGAAGACCATACGTTTACTCCCTATCCATAACAGTGATTATGCGATGCTAATCGACGACGAACAACGTAGCTCCCTGCTCCGTCGAAGAACGATGAAGTTCTGCATTGTCGGCAACTTGATAGCTCGAACCAGGCGTGAGAACAAAACAACGCCCATCGTCTAGCTCAGTAAGAAGCTCACCTTCTAGGCAGAGTAATATGTGCCCTTTAGCACACCAGTGATCGTATATGGCATTATTAACTCGGACTGTTGCGCACCAAGAGAGCGCCAGCACCGATCATCAAACTGCCTGTAACCCAATCCCACCACTGCCGAATGCGCGGCCTGCGTAATGCCTGTGCTACGCGCTCCATAAGTATGACAACGCCCCACCACCAAGCGACACCAATCAGTACATCAAGCACACCGAGTATCAAAATTTGCCGAGCGGCACTAACCGTGGGATCGATGAACTGGGGTAAGACACTGAGGAAAAAGATGACCGCCTTGGGGTTGAGCAAATTGCACAAAAAGCCATTGGCAAAAGCACGGCTACGGCTAGTGGCATCAATGTTTTCTTGCGCGTCTGCCTGTGCACTACGGTGCTGGCTACGACTGCTGTACAGAACTGCTAGCCCCATCCAGATTAAATAAGCCGCACCTGCCCATCGAATCAGCATAAACAGCTCAGCGGAGCGAGCCGCAATGGCCGAAAGGCCCAGAGCGGCCGTCAGCATGTGTATACAGAGTCCGCTCTGAGCACCCAGCGCAGCAGCTAAACCGAGTCGACGATGCTTTACCGCATATCGGCTGACTAGCAGAAAATCCGGACCGGGAATAAGGTATGCCAGCAATACGACTGCGATAAAGCCAATAAGCTCAATACCCATTTACCTTCCTTCTATTATTATACCCCCCTGGGATGGAGCTAACGGCGACGGGCGGCAATCAGCAGGTGTGACAGACCGCTTCTGTCAGACTCACATCGTACTCATCGCGGCGACGAACCCAGTCCATGATTTCCTTCTCGTTGCGGCCCTTCGGCGTGATATCGAGATAAACGAAGGCGCCAATAACCTCTTCATTGCCACGGGCGTAGCTGGAGTAGGTATGGAACACAGCGCCACTTTCATCCCTGTAGAAAACGCTAAGACCGGGCAATTCTTCGCTGAAGTATTTCGGATCCTCGATAGTTTGATAATTGTAGTGGAGCCGACCAGCCTCAAGATCCTCCCGTGCGAAAGAGACCTGAAAGTCAAAATTGAAATCGCTGCCCTGGGAGGATACCCAGTTGGCTGTCCAGCCCATGCGCCTCCGGTAGGCTTCCAGCTTTTCCAACGGCGCGCGGGATACACGAACATAACTGACATCGTGATTGGCGAGGTGGACGATGGCGCCCTCGGCATGATCCGCCTCCAGCGAGCAGCTCGGGCAGCCCGCCTCCCAGTCAGGGCCGAACATGAAATGGTGAATGACCAATTGACTGTTTGTGCCAAATAGCTCGGCAAGCGTCTTCTTCCCTTCCAGCGTGTCGAAGACGTATTCTTTCTCCAGCTTAACCCATGGCAACTCACGCCGTTCACGGGCGACCAGGTCGCGCATACGCGTGAGCGCCTTCTCGTTCTTTAGATGGGCTTTGCGTGCCCGAAACCATTCCTCTTTGGAGACAACTCTCGGTGATTCAATCTGGCTCATGACGGACCTCCTCGCGTAAATTCAGCCTTGCTCCGGCTTGCAGCACCGGAATAATGCGTTCTGCATAGAGTAGTCGTTCGCCACTGATCAAAATCGACAACACCACCGCAATTAATGACGAGGGGCATCGGAGCTAACATATACATCCCCGGGAGAATGGGCGTCCATTTAACTACCGAGTATGCTCAACACAACCATGAAGATTATAATCACGGACTAAGCCATACCCTCTCGACAATTGAACGCCAAGCCTCGGGCCTATTACTGTGAACAACCACCATGAAAGTGAAAAAAGCCCAGCCAAGCCTGTTCGTAAAGGCCTGCACCCGAAGAATCTACACAACCAAGGCTATGACTTCCCAGTGCTCGTAAAGAGCCACCCACCACTAGCCCCCTATGTGAAGCCGAACGCTTATGGCGAACTTTCCATCGATTTCGCAGACCCACTGGCAGTAAAAACGCTCAACGCCGCGTTATTAAACCGATACTACAATATTGTCGATTGGGATATTCCAGAGGGCGCGCTTTGCCCCCCGATCCCAGGCAGAGCCGACTATATTCATCACATGGCGGATTTATTGGAGTTTGGGCTTGGACATGAACAGCCCAGCATCAAGCTGCTCGATATAGGGACAGGAGCCAATGGCATCTACCCACTACTGGCCTGCCAAATTTACGGCTGGCAGTGTGTTGGTAGTGACATTAACCCTCAATCGCTTGAGAACATCGCCACAATTATTACCAACAACCCCAAGCTCAAGGATCGCTTCACGCTACGCACACAGCACGATAAAAACCATATTTTTGAAGGGATCATTCAAGATGGGGAGTTTTTTGACGTCAGTGTATGCAACCCACCCTTTCACGCCTCGCTCGATGAAGCACTTAAAGGTAGCCAGCGTAAATTCAATAACCTTGCTCGTAGTCGCGGCGAACTAAAAGCCACAACCCAATCGCCTACGCTGAACTTTGGCGGGATGGGCGCAGAGCTCTGGTATAAGGGGGGCGAACAGCTGTTTCTTAAAAAGCTAATAAGAGAAAGCCAAGTGTATTCAACTCAATGCCGCTGGTTTAGCAGCCTGGTTTCAAAAAGAGACAATGTTAAGCCTGCCAAGAAGCTGATCCGCAAGCTCGGTGCCGTTGATAGTCGGGAAATAGAGATGAAACAGGGAAATAAGGTTACGCGGATATTGGCCTGGACATTTATGTGAGCCGTTCTCAAGGTAGCGCATGAGGATGCGAAACCTGCCGTGACATTACTCGAACACATATTTTCCACCATGCTTATCCTGACCCATTTAGCCAGGACGATAAGCATGGCCTTTCGCTTTGTTCCGCCTCTATACCATACCGATGCCTATGTTCATAAGATTATTCCTTTCAGCGGGAGGTAAGAGAATTTGCCATCTCGTCCAATTTATTGAAAAGCGCTTGGTAGGCCAACTTAGGTTGATACTGGGCATCGTAAATCAGCCCGTTACCGTGCCCGTAATAGTTGTACCAATCGTTAAGCGATGACCAGCGATCGGTGAAGCCCCACATGGTAAACGAGTGCGCCCCCGCTTCGATGCATGCTTCCAAGTAAGTCGCGTACAACGCCGCTACCGCTTCCGGAGTAGTTGCGAAGATCCGGTGCTGGTTGATATCCAGCTCAGATACCCGTACCTCAATACCAATGGCATGGAAGCGAGCAATCGCTGAGGTTAGGTGCGCCTTGCTGACCGACGTACTATTCACATCCCAGGCGGCCTGGTACTCAGCGTTCACGTCTTCGTGCATCTGCAAGCCAATGCCATGAATGGGCACGCCAGCGGTTTGCAATTCGACCACTAGGTTGAACAGGAAGTCCTGTTTGTCTCCCGCCTCTTCACACCCCCACTCGTTAATGAACAGCAGTACGTCCGGATCCACTTCGTGGGCTTTACGTAATGCCCGTTCAATGTAGCCACGTCCTAATGCCTGGTACCAGACGGAATCTCGGAGTTGGTCTGTCCAGCCCAGGAATGGTTCGTTGATCAAATCGAAAGAGACCATGCGGCCCTTATAGAGACCGAACAACATCTCAATATGTTCGTCGAGGATCTCCCCTACTTCTGTAGCGGTGATGGACCCATCGAGCCAGCCATCCCACAGCCACTGCGGGGTCGCTTCGTTCCACGCCACCGTGTGACCATGCACCTCCATGCCATTACGTTCGGCGTAGTCGATTAGCTTATCCGATTCATAGAAGTCATAGACACCACGGGCAGGCTGGATGAACTGGAATTTCATGCAGTTCTCAGGGGTCATCTGGTTAAACTCATTGCCCAGAATCGTGCGGTACTGCTCATCAAACACCATCGGGTAGGTGGCCACGGCGGTGCCCATGCGGAGCTTACCGGCCTTGTCACGCAAGGTGCCCGCTGTTTTAGGCACACTACGCACAGGCGTCTCTTCTACGATACCGGTCGTGGTGATCTCGGTGACAAGGAACGTTGCACCCACGTTCGCTTCATCCAGGCTTAGATAAACCACCCCATCGGCAAACAGACACATATCCGACTGACGGGTAACTTCCACACCGTTGGTCAGGAACACAAGCTCGGCGCCCTCACGCTTGAAGGTGTAAATCACATTGGTGCCTACACTGGCAGCAGCATTCCCCGCCTCGGTGTTGTCAGGGTGATACATTGTCCAGTAACACCAGTCACCATTGACGATCTGGGCCTTGAAGGTGCTCATTGCGCAGTACCATTCATCCTGCACCATCGGGATAACCCCGTGAAACAGAAAGAAGGTAGAGTTGGCGGCGGTCAGCGTCGCGGTGATATTGATCTCAAAGTCACCGGAGACCCGAAAGCGCATTGCCAGGTTGAGCGACGGGTTATGTACCGGTGCGTCTGTGCTTTCAGGCAACGGCGACAGTTTACGGTCGAGGCCTACAAACAGCACGCCATTGGATTGAACGGTGGCCCAGAAAAGCCTTCCCACAAACGGAATGCAGTATTGGTCAAAGGAATGCCTCCAAAGAAATGTACCAGTGCTTTTTCCCACGCATGGGGCTGTTGGTTTTTTAGGAACAATTACCCGACCTGCATGACGTTATTCTGCATTGATAAGATCCATTACAGTGTCTCAGTGACTATTAAAGCGGAAGCCAGACATCACAAATACTTATAAAAAAGTAGGCCGGTATTCGCTGCCCTAGCTCGGATTCAGTTTAGTCGCTTGAGAACGTCGCCACGTTTATTACCAACAACTTCACACTCACCGATCACTTCACGTTAAGCACGCAGTACAATAATAGCCACATACTTAAAGGGATCATTCAGGCGGGGGATTACCAAATCGCCTACTCTAAATTTAGGCGGGTTGTGGGGAGAAACGATAAGTCTAGCGTGTGCTTGATTAGGTAGTGCGCTGCGTTTTCAAAGGGGCTGGGCAGGAGCTGATATTGGTAGCTGATCACCACCATGGTGTTTTGATCTTGGTTATAGGGTTTGAAGTTCGGCATACTGGCTACTCCTCGTCTATTTCCTCGATCCTACCAAAACTTAGCCGTCATCGGAGTTTTACTACAGACTCAACGCAGACAGCACCCGAGGCTGCGGAATGGAGGAGAAGACGCAATGGAGTAGACGTCGCCGTGCCTGTGATTTTTAGGAACTGCCAATTCATCTAGTAGCGAGATGATATCCGCTACGCCACCGGCAACGCCTCACTGCTGCCCCAGTCGGCCCAGGAACCGTCGTACAGCGACAGCTGAGTATACCCGGTCAGCTCGGCCGCCAGTAGGATGATGCAGGCGGTGATGCCGGAGCCACAGGAAAACACCAGTTGGTGTCCGTTGCTGGGCTGAAGGGAGGGATCGAGGTGGGCAAATGTTGACGCCAGCTGGCTGGCTGGCTTGAACCGATAGCCTTCCAGCACCTCTGTAAACGGCAGGTTGAGAGAATTGGGGATGTAGCCACCGCGCACACCAGGCCTGGGTTCTGGCGCTTGCCCCAGGAAACGCGCCTGTGATCGCGCATCAATGACCGTTACTTGCTCGTCCTCCAGGTGCTGGAAAACGTAGGCAGAATCTCGAACCAGGGTGTCGTCGAGCTTGCCAACCACGCTGCCATGCTTGGTCGCATCTGACACCGAAGCAGAAACGGTGTCCCGACCTTCGGCCAACCACTGCGGCAGGCCGCCATCCAGAACAAACACATGTTTGAGGCCCATAGCCCGCAGAATCCACCAGGCGCGTGGTGACGAGTAGATACCCTGATCGTCGTACAACACCACGAGGCTCTCGGGCTCGATGCCCAATCTACGGATCTCCGCCGTGAACTGCTCTTCCGTCGGGAAGGCGTGAGCTTGGGAAGCTCCGGTATCGCAAAGCGTTCCTTCCAGGTCTATTCGGAAACTTCCCGGGATCAACATCGGACGATCATAAATGATCGGCTCCTTGCCAACGACATTGGCCATGCTAGCGTCGATCAGGACCAAATGTTCGTTATCCAGATTCTCCTGCAGCCAGTCGGTGGTCACGAGGGGGGAAGGCATGGCGTTCTCCGGTCTAGGTCATTATGTAACAGTACACGATCGCGAACGGGCGCGACCAGCAAGTTGACGCGAACCGCGTCATCCGCAGCATGCTGATCGACGAACTACACTAATAGCCGACCGCAGGCGAAAATTTTAGCATCCGCGCCAAACCTCGCAATCAGGCCTGCTATCACTTCGGGACTACTTACCTAGCAACCGCAATCCTCCCCATCTGAGGATATTTCAGCACTCTAACGAGGCTGTAGAAAAACTCGATTTCGAGCCGTTTCCAGCGCCTGTTGTCCTTATTCATTTACCCAGCCGGTCATCTGGCTGAGTAATCTTAATATCGGTATTTAGCCACTTGAGCGCCCAACTAAAGCTTGTTAAAGACGGCCTTTTGCTCTTAAAAAGCAACTGACCCCGCTCTAAGCCCTTCATGACGCGGGCATGTGGCCATAATTCGCTAACTTCTCAATATTTGTGCACCAGGTAGTAAAGCTGCCACTGACCTTGCACCTTTTGCTTACCCCGAAGGCTGAAGCGGTTCAGTCTTTTCGTCGTGCCAATATTGCCGAAAACGGGCTCCACGACTGACATACGGTGGCTGTAAATTTCTTTGCCTTTCGGGCTATCAACTCGGTGCTTCATCCAGTCGGTGTAATTGGGTAAGCGTTTGTTCTCGATAATAAAAGACACTTGTCGGCCGGCACCGTGGCGATGGTCGGCCGAGCCCGGGTTCTGCATGCATCGGTATTTCTTTGGGCAGTGCCGACATTGCAGCAAACGCCCTTCAAAGTGTACCCGAATCTTGCCAGTGTCCGTTTCTCGTTGCCCGCGATAGGACCGCTTTTCGCCGGTGGGGCAGATACACGTTAGCGCTACTGGATCAAACTGGAACGCGCTGGCTGGCGTCGTCTCTCGCCAGCCTTTGTCCAGCAGGTTCTGATGGCGCTTGCCATATTTGTCTTTCTGGTCGGCGAACTTCGGATCTCGGCTGCGTAACTGGTTATCGGAGATGTAGCCGTTGATCTGCTATTCGTACAGATACTTCATGTTAGCTTCATTGGCAAAGCCAGTGTCAGCGGTCACGACGGTGCCTTTCTGGTAGATGTTCTCGGCGATGCCCAGCTTCTTAAAACGCGCTTCTACCTGCTCCAGAACTGGCTTCAGGGTATGATGCTCTTGGCCTTCGCCGAAGGCCTGAGCATCAATGACGATCTGGTGCTTTTTATCCACCGTGGCTACGCCGTTATAGCCCTGGATGGTGCCCTTGCTGGTGATCATTTTGGCACTTTCGTTATCGGTCAGATTGCTCTTCACTTCCTTGATTCGCTTCCCCCGTCCCATCCTTGGGCTGTGCGTCTTTAGGAAACGATCCACTTTGTTCATGGCGGCATCTAGCGAGAGGATCATCTTGGCCCGGCGGATATCTCGATCCAGATCGGCTTCCGTTTCGGCTTCATCACGCGCGTAGTGCTCCAATAAATGATGCCGAATCAGTCCTCTTAGTTTCTCCCGCTTCTCGCCCAATTCTTTGAACGTACCCGACCACTCCTTAGAGGCATCGGAGGACATCTTGCAGCCGTCAATGGCAAAGAGTTCGTTACCCAGCAAGCCTTGTTCATGGCACACCAGCAGCACTTGTTCGAATAGCGCTTCAATCTCATCAGCATGGCGACTGACAAAGCTGGCCAGTGTGGTGAAGTGGGGAACGGTATCGCAGGAAAGGGCTTTGAAAATAATATTGGTCTCGCAGCACCACTGCATCTCACGGCTGGAGGTGATGCCTTTGGAGTAAGCAAACAGGATAATCTTAAGCAGGATGGCCGGATCATAGGCCAGCCGGCCGGTCGCATCGTTGCGGTACTTGGGGTGGAAAACGGACAAGTCGAGTTTATGCTCGATCAGGTAATGCACTGCGTGCTCAAAGGTACCGGGTTGGAGTTGATCTTGGTAGTTGATCACCACCATGGCATTTTGATCGTGGTTATAAGGCTTGAAGCGCGGCATGCTGACCACTCCTCGTCTGTTTTCTCGATCCTACCAAAACTTAGCCGTCAGCGGGGTTTTTCTACAGGCTCAACGCCGCCAGCACGCGCGGCTTTGTAGTGAAGGCGAAGCCGCAACGGAAAAGCCGTCGCCGTGCCTGGCCTTGTTAAATTTTTGCCTGAAGAACCTGCCGAGTGTATTCACTACACACACCTGCAACTCGTGACAAAACCTCTGGACGACTTTCGCCGTAGAGGGCCACATAAGGGTTCATTCTCTGTTTGATAGCTCGAGGATATAGTAGAGCCTCGTAATACAGCCTGCCTAGCAGCCATATGATCCGCACTCTAAGACGGCCCACAGCATCTAATTTCTCAACACCAGATAGAAGCAATCGCTCCTCATGATCTTTGAACATCGTTTCGATGGGAGTTATATCCGATGTGGGAGCTTTATCGGCGTACCCCGATAGCGATTCATGATCCCATAAATGAGAGAATTTATTTCTGACTTTCCGCAAGGAATCCATATCCTTTAGTATATCTTCACTCATCCATTCAAAGGCGCAGGCAACTTGTATTCTTTTCGAAAGACTTGAGAATGGTCCATAGCCAGAGAAGAGGCTGTCTCTACCTCCAGGAATACCCTTGGGAATCTCGCGCTTGTACATTTCGTCAAGAACTTCGTCAGCGAAAGCACATGCTATGACCGGAATGAGCCTTTCATCATCAGACGCAATCGCAAGGCACACCTTATCCAGTCTAGAAACGTCGTGAGACTCTGCATCAACCTCCGCAGCAAATTTCTTAGCCTGCTCCCTCTCAAACGCCTTTGTATAGTTTCGATAGACCTGAAGGCCATTTTTCTCGACATCGCTCATATTAAGCGCCGCGATATCTTCATCCCATTCAGGCATTCTTATGGACTCCAATGAAATTTAACGCCTTAATGTGGGGCAGTCATAAAAAAGCGAAGCGACGTGTCGACTGTCCCACACCATTGGTTTGTTAGGATTTAGCCCCATGACTTCAAAATTATTACACACTCGTAAAGTCCCCAAACAAATGCAATTAAAGAACTAACCTGCAAGACGAATACAACTACACGCCCCTTTTTACTAAGCCCGTAACCTCGTATATCATCAATGCTGATTTGATTTCTTAGAAATTGATCAACTTGGTTCACAATGCTGGCTGTTGCTTGGTGAGAGACAGCCAAGAAAGGGAAATACATTAATGCAGCCAAAATGGCGCCCACTGAAAATTTTATAAGCGGATCGACAAGAGCAGAAATGTTTTCAGAGTTACTGGAAATAGCGCCCATAAATGTTGATAGCAACAGTATTCCGGAGCCATTTCCAAGTGTTAACAAGCGCAAGAATTGGCGGCCAAACTCCTGTTCTTCTTGTGATTTTATTTGGATCATATGAAGCAAGATATTTTTATATGCATCCTTTTGATCTTTGTCCATTTCCTTGAATTTCACTCATGACCCCTTATTCCTAACGCAAAGCTTTGCGGCAATTTTGGAGCCGCGCAGCGGTGGAAAAATTGTCCGCCAACAGCGACTTGTTGGGTTTCAGGTTAATTCGAATTGTAGCCATGCGTACGAGATAGCAAGACATTCTTCCAATGAGTTTCGCGGGCGATAACTTCAGTTTTGTTTGCATGCACATCTGCTACCTCAAGAATTGAAAAGCGGAAAGCGTCAGCGGTTTTTGCACCGAGTTCTTTCAAGAGCATTCGCAGCTCCACATTGTTCCCATGCCCCGAAGAGGAATACTGCGCCCAGCGGGCCCAAATGCCGCCTTCCCCATATGCGCTGCCGACGTAAAGCTTTCCTGACTTTGTATCTGATATTACGTAAACCCCAGAGACAGATGAGAGCGCACCTCTCCAAGATGGGATGCTTTGGCGAATGACGCCATCTAGCTCCCGCTTGGACAAATTCACAGACTTAAAGCCTGGAAACTCTGATAAGGTGAGACGCTCTGGCTTGAGTTCCGATACCGAAATCGATTCACTCCACCGATCAGCCAGCAAGTATGATTGCCGAAATTTCCGACCAAACTTAACAACCAAGCGACCAGCAAGTTCCGCGCAGTCTTTTACTTGCTCCAAATCATAGTAGTAGTAATTGGCCTCTTTTTTATATTCAATTCCCATTCGCTCGTAGAGGCCGCCGAAAAGCCAATTTTTCGTACCAGGCATGCTGATGAGAGAGACGACATAGCGACGCTCAAAGTTACGCTTGCTCTGCCACCGCTGCCACTCCTCGAAATCTCCCGCGAGGAATACATCGAGGGGATGCTCTTCTCCATTCCAGACCGCCATGTGTAACTTACAATCAGCCGCCGACAATGTGGGACTTAGCAGCCCTAGAAGGTCAAATAGCTTCATACTTTTAACGCAAAGCTTTGCGGCAAGTTTGGAACCGCGAAGCGGTGGAAAAATTGTCCGGCAACAGCGTATTGTTATGCTTTGCCGACTTTAAAAATTGTTGCATAAAACCCCATGTTGGCGTGATTACCCAATAGCCAATTTTTTTGATCTTCACTCAGTTTGTCGTTCTTTGACTTAACTTCAACGAATCGAATCTCATCGTCATTGTGAACCAACAAATCTGGCCATCCGCAAAAATTGCCCCAATAATCCATAGACAAGTAATGGAGCACCGTCTTTAATTTTTTCAATCCAAGCACACGCATTACTTCTTTCGCTTTCAAAACGTCGCTATCACGGTGCGCCCAAAGATATTGTCTAAAGTCAGAACTATGACCAAGCCAATAATCGAAAAGCCATTCAAGATCGTCTAATTCACCTATATGCCAATTTATCAATTCTTTTTGTCGTTCGTAGTACGACTTGCTTCCAAAATCCTCTGGAAGGATGGTAGATATAAGGCCTTCGTCCGACCTACCGTTATCAAAATCCTTTCTACTTCCAAACTGGACGAGGCGACCTTTATCATCCCCAACATCTTGGATAACGAGAAACATGAACACACCGAACAAAACGTGAAAGGGCACGCTCTCAACATGCATCACTCTGTATCCGAGACGCTTAAAGTAACGAGAGGCAAATTCCTCTACAGTGACAATTTCTTTATCGTCTCGAATACCGACTTTTCTCACTTCAGTTTTAACGTGCTCGGCATTGACAAGAACAACTTCGGTGTTCGTTTGAGATATAACTTCCGACTGAGATAGCTCGTTGTATTGATACTTAGGTGAAATTTCATGAAGCCGTTTTATTTCTTCAACAACCTGCTTCTCTATAATCTTCCGTTCATCCGGAAAACTAAACTCAGATAAGCTAGAGTCGTTCGGGTCAATCTCTGGATGTGAATCGTAGAATCTTTTAGTGGTCTCAAATAAAATCTCACGCCAGTAGTACCTGGCTATCTTTGATGTTGCACCATGCATGGGAGCTTTTGGAGCAGCTTCGGGCTTTTCTCCTCTGCACTCCGGACAGGTGTTCTCTTGGAATCCAAGTGTGACGGGCACCCTCTCTCTGGAACCATACCAAGAGCCAAATTCAAGCTGGTGAGGCAAGAACCGCTCGCCGTGCTCCCTATCACAGGTGCACATCATTATCTCTTTACAAAACTCGCACTGGTATTTGCGAATCAAGTCGTATTGATTTAGGCATTTCAGAGATGGATGCGTGCAATTCTTATTCATAACTTATGCATAACGCCCAAAACACCGGACAATTTGGAGCGCAGCGTAAAATTGGTCCGCGTGCTTTCGTTTGTTAGGCATCGGTCTTCTCGGCTTTTTCAATGACCGGATCAATTGTCTTTATCAGCATTTTAACCAAAAGGCTCCAAGTGTCTTTTGTATACCCGCCGGATACATCTATTTTCTGTCCTTCGTCGAACCTGGCCGCATCTCCAGACTTAAGAACATATATTTGATTAGCAACACCAGCATTGTGAACCAGAATATCTCTACACGCTTTGGCTTCAGCTAATTTATATAACTCTTCTCTAGTAAATTCTGGCAGCCCGACTAGCTTATCTAGATAGGAAAACCATTCTGCGACATTTTTATACTTTATTTCGTTTAACTCACGATCGACCAGCTTTGCAAGGAGCTCTTCTTTGCTATTGACTTCAAATATAGTCCCATAGTCGATTTGCTTTTTCTTCGAAAGTCGCTCTGGCCTATCCAGAAGAAGTATTTTAATAAAATCAAAAAAGAGGTGCTCGAAAAGAGCAACTTGCTGTTGATGAATCAAAGAGAAGAAATAGTTTTTCTTTGCATTATCAAAATGACCTGGAAGATCATTTACATTCACTTCTTGATCAACCATTCAAACTTCGCTTGCATATTGCGTATGGCCAAGAACTAATCTTCTATTATTTTCTGGCAAACCAGAGAATTTCTTTGCAAACACATAGGCCAAATCTGTGAATGCTTTAAACTCCATCGCCTCACGAAATTCAGCCAAAACTTTTTCTTTATGTTGCTTCAATTTATCTACGAGCATTCCATCCCTCATTATTGCCTAACGCCGCCAACACGCGCAGCTTTGTAGTGAAGGCGAAGCCGCAACGAAAAAGCTGTCGCTGTGCTTGGCCTTGTTAGAGGTTCAACCTATTTCTCTACCTGGGATAGTAAAACTACGGGACTCTTGGTTGTAAATAGCAGTAACCCCGCGCCATGACGAGATAATTCTAGCGAGATTATCTATTACCGCTTGTCTTTGGCTTGCAAGTTCGTACGACCTTTGCTCGTACTCAATTAGCTTGTTTAGCTGCAACTTACGCCAGTCAGTTCCGTCAAATATACTAGCCAAGAAATAGCCGGGGTAGCCGAAATTCGCATGGCCTCCTTTCCGAGCAAATGCAGCATCACGGCTGTCTCGCCAATACAGGTAAATATCTCCATGAGAGCCTCCATACTGATCAGTTCGAATGGCCCCGGAGATGGTGATTTCCATTGGTTTCTTTGATGCCATGATTAACCTCTAACAGTGAAGCATTTATTCGCCGTGCG